>JAHQVY010000213.1 GCA_019634095.1 Cellvibrionaceae bacterium | reverse complement strand
TTTACCCTGTTTGTGCTGGGGCTGTCTACATTAGCCCAGGAATACTGGTTTGTAGCGGTGATAGCACTTACCGTGTCTTACTTTATTTTCGGCAGGTTAAAGCAGAAAAGCCGCGCATTTCGCGACTTTCTCGATCGCTTAAGTTTAAAACTTCCGGTGGTGGGCAATATTATTTATCAAGCGGTTATCGCGCGCTTTGCACGTACACTTTCCACCACCTTCGCCGCCGGTGTTCCCCTAATCGATGCCCTCGATTCTGTGGCGGGCTCCGCGGGCAATTCGGTGTTTGAAAAAGCCACCCATACCATACGCGAAGAAGTGTCTACCGGAACCCAACTTAATGTGGCTATCGCGCACACTAAACTTTTTCCGTCCATGTTGGTGCAAATGGCCACCATCGGCGAAGAGTCCGGCGCGCTGGATGACATGTTAGATAAAGTAGCCAATTACTACGAAGAAGCCGTGGATAACTTGGTAGACAGCCTAACCTCGCTGCTCGAACCCATGATTATGGCGATACTCGGCGTATTGGTAGGCGGCTTAATGATTGCCATGTACTTACCCATATTTCAAATGGGTAACGTGGTTTAATGCAGGCACTGGCTTCGGGAGAGTTTGTTTCCTACAGCGCTATTGCACTGGCTCTGGGGCTGGGCTTGCTGGTGGGCAGCTTTCTTAACGTGGTAATTTACCGCATGCCCTTGGTGCTGTTTCACACCTGGAAAAAAGAGTGTGTCGATTTTCTGGCGGTAGAACAAGAGCTGGAAGACGCACCGCCGGGTATTGTGTTTCCGGCCTCGCACTGCCCCCAATGCAAGGTGAAAATTAAACCGTGGCACAATATTCCGGTGCTCAGTTTTTTACTGCTGCGCGGCAAATGTGCCCACTGCCAACACCCCATTTCGATTCGCTACCCCTTGGTAGAGCTGGTCACCGGTTTGCTCACCGGCTTTGTGGTAATTTACTTTGCCTTAACGCCCCAAGCCGCCCTGGCAGCGCTGCTTACCTGGTGCTTGGTGGTGTTAACCATGATCGATGTCGACCACAAGCTACTGCCCGACACGATTACCCTGCCGCTGCTGTGGCTCGGCCTTGGCGCCAATTCGTTTAACCTGTTTGTGGATTTAGAAAGTGCTGTCTATGGCGCTATCTTCGGCTACCTAAGCCTGTGGAGCTTTTACTGGCTGTTTAAGTTAGCCACCGGCAAAGACGGCATGGGCTTTGGCGATTTTAAATTATTCGCCGCCTTGGGGGCGTGGATGGGCTGGAAAATGCTGCTGCCAATTATTATTTTATCTTCGATGGTGGGCGCGATTGTGGGTATTAGCGGTATTCTTATCTACGGTCGCGACAAAAATATACCTATGCCCTTCGGCCCGTATTTGGCGGCAGCGGGTTGGATTGCCTTATTTTGGGGAGAGGCCATGGTGAATTACTATTTGAATTATTCCGTTGCGGGGTAATTTCGCATGTTTGTTGTCGGCCTCACCGGTGGCATAGGCTCGGGAAAATCTTCAGTAAGCGAACATTTTGCCTCACTAGGCATAGATATCGTCGATTCCGATGAAATCGCCCGGGAGGTGGTTGAGCCGGGCACTCCCGCATTGCAACAAATTCGCAATAAATTCGGCGACAGCGTAATGCTGAGCGATGGCCGCTTAAACCGCGCCGCTTTGCGGCAAATTGTGTTTGACCAACCCAAAGAGCGGCGCTGGTTGGAATCTTTAACTCACCCCATTATTGGCCAACGCACCGAAGACTTGCTCGCCGCTGCTGGCTCTGCCTACGTGGTTTTCTCATCGCCCCTGCTGCTGCAATCTGGCCAAGATATACTGGCTACGCGTATCTGTGTGGTCGATTTGCCAGAAGCACTGCAACTCGCCCGTGCTGCTTCCCGAGACGGCGCCAAGTTAGAGGCTATTAAAAAAATTATTCGCACCCAGCTAAGCCGCGAGCAGCGCCTGTCTCGAGCAGACGATATTATCGATAATGCCGGCACCCTGGAAGCTACCCTGCGCCAAGTGGATGCCTTGCATCTGCGCTACCTCGACCTTGCCAAAGCCTCTCGCTAAACCAAACCCATTCACCCACATGCACCCGCTACCTTTCTGGTCACAGTGGACCTTATTGTTTCACGAATACGCAGTTAACAGCTTGCTATCGGCGATTTGTAGGGCAAAACAGTGCGCAAATTGAGACGCGGCTAAGGGCTTATTCTGGGGGGCCTATTCTGGGTGACGGACACTGGTTCGCTGGCAATAGTTGGTTATCCTAAATTAACCTAAATTAATCATTTGAATCTCCTGCGGATGCCCTCGCTACGATCCAACTGATTAATTTAGGCTTATAAAAAGTTGCCGATTTCTGCCTCGGGCATTCACAAAATAGCTTGAGTTTGAGACACTATATTTGTAGCGCTTAAAATTTAGCGTCTTGCAGTGCGTCAATTCAAGCTACTCGCAAGGCGCACAAGCAGCCTAATACAGAGGCTAAAAGAGGCGAAATAGGGCGCTGTTTAAGGCCCGATCCTTTAGCGCTATAGGGGGGTAAAGGGTTGAGGCTGGCAGAGTTTGCAGCCGCGCTAACACCAATTTGCTTAACAATATTTGCGAACAGAGACTCAAAATGTCAATGAAAACACTTTCCGTACAGTGCCCAAGCTGCAAGAAAAATGTGCTAATGACTAAGGATTCTCCCTTTCGACCCTTTTGCAGCGAACGCTGCAAAGCTTTGGATTTCGCAGACTGGGCCGAAGAAACCCACCGCATACCCGGGCAGAGCATTTCTCCAAATGAAAACTGGGATGAGCGTGAGAGCCCAACCGAGCAACAAAAAAAGAACTGGTAAACACTGCTAGCGTTAAATATTGCCCCAGTATTCTGCGCAACCCCTTACAGCAAAGCCGCAAATTTACTTTAAATTAAAGTATTGCGCATTATGCAGAATGGTTTACAAGGTAATCAACTATCGCCTTGTTGGCTTCAGGAAACGCGTAGTTTGCGAGTTCACTGATCGCAATCCATTTTATTTGCTGGCCTTCCATGCCGGCTGCGCTGCCACTAAACGCATCCACCAACAGTATTTCCAGGCAAATGTATTTATTTGCGTATTGATGGTTTATGGTCATTAGGTAGTCGCAACTGGCAACCGCGATCCCCACTTCCTCGCGCAATTCGCGACACAGGGCCTGCTCGCGACTCTCTCCCGCCTCGATTTTTCCGCCGGGAAATTCCCATAAACCCGCCAAATGCTGGCCACTTTGGCGGCGCGCAATTAAGATTTCTCCAGCGGCATTTTTAACCACGCCCACGGCAACCCGCAGCGGCTTAGGGGTAGTATCTAAATTAGCTTCGATACTCGGCATTAATTTTAATATACTCGTGTGATAGGTCTGTAGTCCAAAGTGTTTCACCGCAGCTGCCCATTGCCAAATCGATAACAATGGCGAACTCCGCTTTATTAAACACTGCCTGCCCCAAGGGCTCGGTATAGGTGCTGGCACACTGGCCGTTTTCCAACACCAATAAGTCGTTTAAATAAACCCGCACCGAAGAAGCCACCAAACCCTCAACGCCAGCATAACCAATGGCCGCCACAATGCGCCCCCAGTTGGGATCACTCGCAAACAGCGCGGTTTTTACAAGCGGCGAATGGCATACCGCGTTAGCCACCTTAAAACAATCTGCAGCAGACGCGCCGCCTTTCACTGTCACGGTGACCAACTTGGTAGCCCCTTCTGCATCGCGCAGCATATCTTTTGCCAGCTGTTTTGCCAGTTCGGCAACCGCGGCATTAAACTTCTGGTAGTCACTGCCGCTGTCAGAGGTAATTGCAGCGGCAGTACTCTGGCCGCTGGCCATTAAAATATAGGCGTCGTTAGTTGAGGTATCGCCATCTACGGTAATGCGATTAAAAGAGTCGCGGGCGCTTTGCTGGCAAATATTCTGCAGAACCGCCTGATCAACGGCGGCATCCGTGGCGACATAGGCAAGCATGGTTGCCATATTGGGCTTAATCATACCGGAGCCTTTGGCAATACCGGCGATCGTAACCTTGCCCCCCGATAAGGTCAATTCGGTAACTCGCCCCTTGGGGCGGGTATCGGTGGTCATTATTGCTTTGGCGGCTCGCTGCCAATTATTTGCGCTCAAATCGGCTAAGGCACGCGGCAGTGCGGCCTGTATTTTCTGCACGGGCAGGGCTTGGCCGATAACGCCGGTAGAAAACGGCAACACGCTCTGCGCGGTTAAACCCGCGCTAGCCCCTAAGCTTTGGCAGATTTGCAGCGCCGCATCATAACCTTGGCTGCCGGTACAGGCATTGGCATTTCCGGAATTCACCACCAGAAACCGCGGGGCACCGCCAGCCGATAAATGGGCGCGACAAATACTGACTGGAGCCGCGCAAAAAGCGTTATCGGTAAACACTCCGGCAAGGCTGGCTCCCTCACACAGCTCTATAACCAGCAAATCCTCTTTATTTGAGCCCGCTTTGACACCCGCATGGCTGACACCGAGTCGAATGCCTGGGATAGCCGGGATAATGGGAAAGTGTGCCTCACCGATAGCCATGCTAACTCAAACGACCACAACAGGATTTATATTTTTTTCCAGAGCCACAGGGGCAGGGGTCGTTGCGCCCAACTTTTTTACCGGAACGCACATAGGGGCGTTCCGGTGGAGCTTCCCCGGGGGGAGGCGTTGCTGCCGGCGCCATTTCCGCATCGGGAGAAAGCGCCGAGACCTGATCGTGACGCATTTTTAGCTTCTGCTGCAGAAGCTCGGCCTCTTCGAGGCGAGCCCGTTCCATTTCCGCAGCCTGCTCTTGGGAAATGGGTTCGATACGAAATAGAATTTTTGTCACCTCAGCTTTTAAGTCATCCAAAAGTTTTTGAAATAACTCAAAGGACTCCCGCTTGTATTCTTGCTTCGGGTTACGCTGTGCATAAGCGCGCAGGTTAATACCCTGGCGCAGGTGATCCATATTTTGCAAATGCTCTTTCCACAATTGGTCCAGCACCTGCAACATAATTTGCCTTTCAATGGTTCGAATAACCTCACCAAAACGCGTTTCTTTTTCGCCATAAAAATTATTTAATTCGCCGGCAATTTTTTCGCGCAGGGTATCTTCGTGTAATTTGTCGTCCTCATCCAGCCACTTCTGAATACCCAAATCGGTATGGTATTCTTGCTGAAAATGTTTTTCCAAGCCGGCGATATCCCACTGTTCTTCAACGCTCTGTGGCGGGATAAACACAGAAATTTGATTGTCGATCACCTCGTCGCGAATACCGGCAACAGCATCGGAGATTTCCTCGGCTTCCAACAATTCATTGCGCTGGGAATAAATAACTCGGCGCTGGTCATTGGCGACATCGTCATACTCCAACAACTGTTTGCGGTAATCGAAATTGCGCCCCTCCACTTTGCGTTGGGCCTTTTCAATGGAGTTAGTAACAATGCGCGCCTCGATGGCCTCGCCCTTCTCCATACCCATAGCCTGCATAAAATTCCTCACTCGTTCCGAGGCAAAAATACGCATTAGGTTATCTTCCAAAGAAAGATAAAAGCGCGATAAACCGGGATCGCCCTGGCGACCGGCACGCCCCCGCAACTGGTTATCGATGCGTCGCGACTCGTGGCGCTCGGTGCCCACAATGTGCAACCCGCCCGCCTCTATAACAGTCTTATGGCGCGCACTCCAATCTTCTTTAACAGCGGCAATCTGTTCTTCGGTGGGGTTGTCTAGGGCATCAATTTCCGCCTGCCACTTACCGCCAAGCACAATGTCTGTGCCGCGACCAGCCATATTGGTCGCAATGGTAACCGAGCCGGGGCGGCCCGCTTGGGCGATAATATCCGCTTCTCGCTCATGCTGTTTTGCGTTTAACACCTCGTGGGGCACACCGGCTGCCGCAAGCCGTTTCGACATTTCTTCAGAGGTTTCCACAGACGCGGTGCCCACCAGCACCGGCGCGTTTTTTTCGCGAAACTCGTTAACATCCTTAATAATCGCTTCGTATTTATCTTCTTGAGACAAGTAAATGAGATCATTGAGATCTTTGCGCTGAACCGGTTTGTTCGTAGGAATAACAATTACGTCTAACCCGTAAATTTGGCGAAATTCAAAGGCCTCGGTATCGGCGGTACCGGTCATACCAGATAATTTGTCGTAAATCCGGAAATAGTTTTGAAAGGTGGTGGAGGCCAGGGTTTGGCTTTCTGCTTGAATATTAACCCCTTCTTTGGCTTCGATAGCCTGATGCAAACCCTCTGATAGGCGTCGTCCGGGCATGGTGCGCCCGGTATGCTCATCGATAAGCACTACTTGATCATTTTGCACAATGTATTCAACGTTGCGCTGATATAAATGATGAGCGCGAAGCGAGGAGTGTATATGGTGCAATAGGGCCAAATTACCTGCCGCATAAAGAGTGCTGTCGGATTGCAGCAAGCCCTCGCCAATCAACAGCTCTTCCACCAGTTGGTGGCCCTCTTCAGTGAGCTCCACTTGGCGCAATTTCTCATCAATTGTAAAGTGCCCCCCCGGCTCTTCGCTCTCTTCCGGCTGACGCTGCAATTTAGGAATAAGCTTGTTGACGCGCCGATACAGCTCAGAACTATCTTCCGCTGCACCAGAGATGATCAGCGGTGTGCGCGCTTCATCAATCAGAATGGAATCCACCTCATCGACAATCGCAAAACTGTGATCGCGCTGACAGCGATCTTCCTTGCGCAAAACCATGTTGTCGCGCAGGTAGTCAAAGCCAAATTCGTTATTAGTGCCGTAGGTAATGTCGGCATTGTAGGCTTCTCGTTTATCTTGTGGGTCTTGCATCGACACCACCGACCCCACTTTAAGACCTAACGATTCGTAAAGGGGCCGCATCCAGTCGGCATCGCGGCTTGCGAGGTAATCGTTAACCGTGACAATGTGCACACTTTGCCCGGACAACGCATTGAGATAAGCCGGCAGCGTCGCTACCAAGGTTTTACCCTCACCCGTTCGCATCTCGGCAATTTTCCCTTCGAACAAAGTCATGCCGCCTATCATTTGCACATCAAAGTGCCGCAGGCCCATGGAACGCAGGCTCGCTTCTCTCACCACAGCAAAGGCCTCGGGCAGCAGCTGCTCCAGCGTTGCACCCTCCTTGAAACGCTGGCGAAATTCTGCGGTCTTTGCTTTTAACTCTTCGTCGCTAAGTTTTTGCTGGGCCTCTTCAAGGGCATTAATTTTGCGCACTACTTTACCCATGCGCTTCAACTGACGATCATTCTTGGTTCCAAAAATGACCCGGAAGATTTTACCTATCATTGTGAGTTTCCAAACCTTTGAAAGGGGCCAAAGGCCCCCAAAGAAAATAATAATTCCTTAAGTATAAGAAGATTTAGCGGAGGAAAGAGGGGTGTCTAGCGACTCGTTCTGTGTATATAAGCGGAAGGATCGACGGTGCGACCATTTTTGTATACTTCGAAATGAACATGTGGGCCCGTGGATCGACCGCTGGTACCCATTAAGGCAATAACCTGACCTTTTTTGACAACATCGCCCACTTTAACCAAGCTATCTTTGCAGTGACCATAGCGGGTCTTAAAGCCGTTACCGTGGTTAATTTCTACTAAGGTACCGTAGCCATTGCGGTGATCTGCCCAGGTGACAACACCGGAAGCGACAGCGACGATATCAGCCCCTTCTCTACCTGCGAAGTCTACGCCCGCATGCCAGGCAACCCTGCCGGAGAACGGGTCGCTGCGCCGCCCATAGCGGGAGGACATCCAGCCTTTTTTGATAGGACGCCCGGCGACGAATACATCGTCGAGCAGTTTACGATTGGCGAGTAGTTCTTCTAAGGTTTCGAGCTGCTGTTGCCTGTCTTGGATTTGAGTCTCAAGATTGTTAAGAACGAGTCGAAAATCCGGTGGCGAATAATCAACTTCCTCTATACTGAGTTCAGGACCACCCACCGCAGGGGGGTCGCTGAAGTTAAATTCGCCCTTATCGAGGTTCGCCATGGAAGTAATACGTTCGCCGAGCGCATCTAAACGCATTAAACGACCTTGCAACTCAGCAACTCTGAGCGTGAGAGCAGAGAGCTTTTGCTCGGCCTCAGCTTTGGCGGTTTTGACCTCTGTTTCCTGCCGGCTCAGCGCTTCCACCCAGAACTTGGTTGCATCAGAACTGATCAGTTCAGGGGCAGACTCCGAATCGAAGTACTTAAAAAACAAGGCGGCGCTTACCGGAATCCCCACCAAACACGCGGAGACAACGGCACGAGCCCATCCACCCATAGTGAAACTACGCGTGCGTCCATGACGTTTACTTACGACAATGATTCTCATTTTTTTAATTTCGTCCCCTAGGTCAATTTGGTGCGGGATGCACTACCATTGGTTACCTATCAGACAGACACTCCACCTTAATGTAGTTGATTAACGATTACTTCACACATTTACCTAAAACACTTGATAACTGGCTGGCATTTTCATCAATTAATTATGGTCTTTTTTACTGTCTTAACGAGATTGCTAAGCAAAAACAACACCAACCGCAATTTTTCTGATGTCGTTATTGGAATCGCCTATACAGCGATTAGCGGCTCGGCAAAGGCTATTGGCGACACCTGCTCAGCTTTTTCATATGTCACCAACTCCCAGCAATCGGGCCTTTGCAAAAGCTCTCTCAAAGCTTTGTTGTTCAGTCCGTGGCCAGATTTATAGGCACGATACTCGCCGATTAAGCTGTATCCCAGATTATATAAATCTCCTATTGCATCCAATACCTTATGTTTGACAAATTCGTCCTCATAGCGAAGACCTTCCTCGTTTAATATTCGGTATTTATCTACAACAATAGCGTTTTCAACGCTGCCACCCTTTGCCAGACCTTTAGCGCGCATATACTCGATTTCATGCATAAAACCGAAGGTTCGCGCCCTAGAGACCTCTTTTATATAGGAAGTGGTTGAGAAATCGACTGTGGTATCCAGTTTTTTGCCGTTAAAAACTGGATGGTCAAAGTCTATGACGAAACTAACCTTGAAACCATCAAACGGTAGAAACTGCACTTTTTTATCGCCATCGCTTACCGTTAGTGGCTGTATTATTTTTACAAAACGCTTAGCAGCATTCTGCTCTTGTATCCCTGCAGATTGCAAGAGAAAAACAAAAGGGCCTGCGCTGCCATCCATAATGGGGATTTCACCGGCTCTCACGTCAACAAATGCATTGTCGATGCCCAGCCCAGCCAGGGCAGACATTAAGTGTTCGATAGTGGAGACTTTAACAGAGCCTTTGACTAGCGTTGTCGATAGGGTTGTCTCACCGACATTACTTGCCTTGGCTGCTATTTCCACAACAGGAGACAAATCCACCCGACGAAACACAATACCGGTGTTCACAGGGGCAGGTCTCAGTGTGAGATAAACCTTTTCCCCCGTATGCAAACCGACCCCTGCTGAACGAATTTCGTTCTTGATGGTGCGCTGTCTAATCATTCATTTGTCTCTGTTACGCTGCGCGTATCGCCGGAATCATAGCAGAAAGGGAATTTGGAAACCAATATTCGCACAATGGGGATTTACGTTGGCAGTTTTTTTTGAATTGTCTTCCATTTTTTCTAGCAAAAAATGGTTTTTCTGCGATCAGTAGTGTTTTTTTTGAAAACAAAAAGCCTAACCCTCAAGCAAAAACCTGGATAAAAAAACAGATTTTACTTGAAAGTTAAAGCGTATTTGAGAGGCATTTAATCCGCTTGACGACGCAGAAAAGCCGGAATATCTAAGTATTCCATATCTTTTTCGGGGGAATCCAGAGAGCTACCGGTAGAAGCACCCGATTTATTAGCCCGTAAAATTGTCGGCTTATCCAAGGTGGCGTAATTGGGTTTCCCGTCAGCTTGCCGGGTGTTATCGATCACGACCTTGGTTTTCGCTGGTTTGTCTAGCGTGTATTGTTCCAAATCCCCGAGGCCTGTCGCCACCACTGTAACCCGTAACTCGTCACTCATTTCGGGGTCGATAACCGTGCCAACTACCACGGTGGCATCGTTAGAGGCAAACTCTTCTACAGTATCGCCTACCTCCGTAAATTCTCCCAAGGACAAGTCTAGGCCAGCGGTGATATTCACCAAAATACCCCGCGCACCTTGCAGATTGATATCCTCCAATAGAGGGCTGCGAATGGCCGCTTCTGCCGCCTCGCGCGCGCGATTTTCACTCGACGACACACCGCTACCCATCATGGCCAGGCCCATTTCAGACATCACCGTTCTCACATCCGCGAAATCCACATTAATCATACCGGGACGAATAATAAGATCCGCGATGCCCTGAACCGCGCCGAGCAAAATATCGTTTGCGGCTTTAAACGCATCCAGCAACGACGTGCCTTTGCCTAATACAGCGAGCAATTTTTCATTGGGTATAGTAATTAGCGAATCCACACGTTCTTGCAATTGCTTGATGCCTTCATGGGCAATTGCCATGCGCTTTTTACCCTCAAAAGGAAAGGGCTTAGTGACAACAGCCACTGTAAGAATTCCCAGCTCCTTGGCAATTTCGGCCACCACCGGTGCGCCACCGGTACCGGTGCCTCCCCCCATACCAGCGGTAATAAACACCATATCCGCACCGGTGAGTATTTCTGTAATACGCTCGCGATCTTCCATCGCCGCCTGACGACCAATCTCGGGGTTTGCGCCTGCACCCAGCCCCTTGGTAACGCCATTCCCCAGTTGCAGAACGGTGCGAGTATCGACACTTTTCAACGCCTGGGCATCGGTATTAGCACAAATAAATTCGACACCATCTACAGCATTGGAAATCATATGCCGAACAGCATTGCCACCACCACCACCAACACCTATCACTTTTATTACCGCATTTTGCGGCACACTATCGACTAACTCAAACATAAGATATCCCCTTATCCCCTGAAAACGAATTAATGACTAAAACGACCTAACCTAAAAATGTTTAACTAAAAATTCTTCTGAAACCAAGTTTTCATCTTACTTAAATAGCCTTCACTGGGTACTTTCCGAAACCCACCCTCAATTTTTTGCTGCTGATTTCTACCATACAAAAGTAAACCCACACCCGTGGAGTAAATCGGATTGTTGACTATATCTTTTAAACCCTGCACAAATTGAGGCACGCCAATCCGAACCGGCATATGAAAAATCTCTTCAGCTAGCTCGACCACACCTTCCATTTTTGAGGTGCCACCGGTTAACACAATGCCCGCAGCAACTAAGTCTTCAAATCCGCTACGACGCAGCTCCGCCTGCACCAGGGTAAACAATTCGTCATAGCGCGGCTCAACCACCTCGGCCAGAGCCTGCCGTGATAAATCCCTCGGCGGGCGATCGCCGACACTGGGTACTTTAATGGTTTCCTCTGCGCCGGTAAGCTTCGCCAGCGCACATGCATATTTAATCTTTATTTCTTCGGCATACTGCGTCGGTGTACGCAAAGCCATCGCAATATCGTTTGTTACCTGATCACCGGCGATGGGAATAACCCCGGTATGGCGAATAGCGCCGCCGGTAAAAACGGCGATGTCGGTAGTACCTCCACCAATATCCACCAAGCAAACACCTAATTCTTTTTCATCTTCCGTTAACACCGAATGACTCGATGCCAACTGCTCCAGGATAATATCTTCGACTTCCAAGCCGCAGCGACGAATACATTTTTCAATATTTTGCGCCGCATTTACCGCACAGGTGACTAAGTGGACCTTAGCTTCCAAACGCACCCCCGACATTCCCAAAGGCTCCTTCACGCCTTCTTGTTCATCGATCAGGTATTCCTGGGGAATGATGTGCAATATTTTTTGATCGGCAGGTATTGCCACCGCCTGGGCTGCGTCAATAACTCGATCTAAATCTTGAGCAAACACCTCGCGATCTTTGATAGCAACAATGCCGTGCGAATTGAGACTGCGGATGTGGCTGCCCGCAATACCGGCAAATACAGAATGAATTTCGCAGCCTGCCATCAATTCGGCCTCTTCGACGGCTCGTTGAATTGACTGCACAGTAGACTCGATATTCACTACCACTCCCTTTTTAAGACCCGAAGAGCGATGCGAACCAATACCCACAATAGATAGATCGCCTGCGCTGGATATTTCGCCAACGATTGCAACCACTTTGGAGGTTCCAATATCAAGGCCAACAATCATTCTTCCGCTAGAATTTGCCATCTAGTTACCTTAATTATTTACTCGCGTAGTTTTGAACACGCGGCTCGCTACGCACGATATTCCGCTGCTCCCTATCGATCCACTCTATCGCCATACCAGACTGATACCGCATATCAATTTTCTTTACGTTCTCTAAACTACCTGCCAAATGCTGTTCATATATTTGCAGGAATAAATCCAATTTATCCGCAAGATCTTCCGCGCCCAAAAAAAGTAGCCTTTGCTGCGGTAAATTGAGTGCCCAAGAAGACGATTCGTTGACAGATACGCCCTCTAATTGAATATCCTTTTCAGCGAGTAAACGAGAAATCTTCAAGTACTCACCCGCGATTTGCCTCTCCATGTTGTCTGGCCCCGAAAGCCGAGGTAATTTACTGAGTCTAGAATTGTTTTCTACGTTAATCTTTTTACCGTAACGGTTTATAAAACCGTGTTCGCCCCAACGTGCAATGGGCACCTGTTCTTGAATGTTAATTAATAGTCTAGCTGGCCAAACGCGAGTTAGTTCGACATTTTCTACCCATGGATTCATTCCCAGGGTATTTTTTAAATTTTCCAGATTCAAATTAACGAAATCCTGAGTCAAATTAGCACGCACAACTTTTTGCACTTCAGTTTTGGAGATAAATTTAAACTCTCCGCGAATCAGCACTGAGGTAATCGGCCGACTTGTCAGTGTTTCTACGCTGCCCAAATACGATCTAAAATCCAAGTTAACAATTAGCGCTACCAGTAAGGCGACAAAACATCCGAAGCCCAGATACGGTAAATATTTGAGCACATTAAAATTGCGCTTGGTCTTTTTGGTTGCGCCCAAAGACGCACGCCGTGCCGTATTGGGTGAGCTGCGACGCGGCTCTCGCCGCGGGCGATAGCTGTTAGTTTTCGCTGCGCGTGGACTCAGACTGTAAAAATCGCCGCGAGTTGCCCAGCAGGCAATAATCTTTTCTACACTCGCCAGCCCCAGCAACAGGCTGTCAAACACCATATTACAGCGCATAAGGTTTTGTCCGCAGTATTTCACGCCAATGTTTGACATAGGATTTCTAGCACTAAATCATCGAAATCCAAGCCCACAGCTTTCGCCGCTATGGGCACCAAGCTGTGATTCGTCATTCCCGGTACCGTATTCACTTCTAACAAATGAAATTCTCCGTTATTGCTTAACATTACATCAACGCGCCCCCAACCCTTGCAACCCACCGCGTGAAAAGCGTCTAGCGCCAACGTTTCGAGCTGCTTTTGTTGTGCGCTGGGCAAGCTTGCCGGGCAGAGGTATTCCGTCTCCACCGACACGTATTTCGCATCGAAATCGTAAAAGCTATTTTTCGGCAACAATTCAATTATTGGTAATACTCGTTCCCCCAAAATCACCACAGTGTATTCTTTGCCCACTATGCGCTGCTCTGCAATAACATCTAAATCATATTTTGCGGCCTCGGCAAAGGCTCGCTGCATCTCTTCCGGCGTTGCGGCGCAGTTCATGCCAATACTCGAGCCTTCATGTACCGGTTTAATAAAAACTTCACCGCCCAATAATTGCAAACACTCCGACCACTGACTGTTATGTTTCAGGGTTAAGCTTTTTGGCGTCGGCAGCGCCATATCCCGCCAAATTAGCTTGGTCAAACGTTTATCCATTCCGATGGCCGAAGCGGCGTGACCACTGCCGGTATAGGGAATGTTAAGCGTTTCAAGCACCGCTTGCACTTTGCCATCTTCACCGCCCGGGCCGTGTAAGGCAATAAAAGCGCGCTCGATCGCCGCATCGGACAATTGTTTAACCCAGTCTGTTTGTGCATCGATGGCGATAACATCAACGCCCTTATTCCTCAGTGCCTCAACAATGGCGGTGCCGCTTTGCAGTGAAATATTTCGCTCCGCAGAATCACCGCCCAAAAGCACTGCAGTTTTACCAAAAACCTCTGGCGACCCGCGATACATTTTTTTATAAATAAATTTCATATCATCATAAAGCGCCTGAACTTCGCCTGAACTAGCGCAAGCCACTGCCCGCTAACAACTTCGCAAGAGAACCCACGTTCCCCGCACCTTGAGTAATTACAATATCGCCGGCCTGTACCAACTGTTTAATAACCTGTGGCACCGCGTCGATATTTTCCAAAAAAATCGGTTCCATACGACCGCGTGCGCGAATACTGCGGCTCAAATGTCGACCATCGGCCCCGGGAATAGGGGCCTCGCCCGCGGAATAAACCTCCAGCAACACTAACTGATCCACCGAAGACAAAACGTCAACAAAATCTTCGTATAAATCGCGAGTGCGCGTATAGCGATGCGGCTGATAAACCATCACCAAGCGACGCTCCGGCCAACCTTCTCTTACCGCGTTAATCGTTGCCGCGACTTCTGTGGGGTGGTGGCCGTAGTCATCCACTAACATAGCGCTACCACCGCCAACGTCAAATTCCCCTTGGATATCAAAACGCCGCCCTACTCCTTGAAAATCCACAATGCCTTTTTTAATTGCATGATTTTCAAGCCCTTCATCCACCGCCACTGCAATCGCCGCTGCGGCATTTAATGCGTTATGGCGCCCCGGCATATTGAGGTGAACATCCAGCGGCGGCAATTCACCGGGCATCTTAATTAAAAAGTCCATTGCTCCGGCCGCCTGTTTCAGATCAAGGATCTGATAATCACAGTTTTCACTAAAACCGTAAGTGACCACCGCGCGAGAAATTTGAGGAATAAGCTCTTGTAAAATTGGGTCGTCACCGCAAATCACCGCTAATCCGTAAAAAGGTAAATTATGTAAAAACTCTAAAAACGTGCGCTTTAACACACTGAAATCGCCACCGTAAGTATCCATGTGGTCGGCATCAATGTTGGTAACAACTGCTGTCATAGGTTGCAAGTGTAAAAACGACGCATCACTTTCATCGGCTTCGGCAACCAAATACCGGCTTTCACCCAAACGCGCATTGCTTCCCGCACTGTTTAGCAAACCGCCGATAACAAAGGTGGGGTCGCGATCCCCCGCCGCCAACACCGAAGCAATCATGCTTGTGGTCGTCGTTTTGCCATGGGTGCCAGCCACTGCAATACCGTGGCGATACCGCATCAATTCTCCGAGCATTTCTGCGCGACGCACAATTGGCATGCGCAACTGTCGTGCTCTGAGCACTTCAGGGTTGTCGCTGGCAACGGCAGTCGAGATCACCACTACATCGGCAGAATCGACGTTACTTGTGCGGTGGCCAATAAATATGGTGCAGCCGAGCTTTGACAGGCGCGTTGTCGCTGTGCCCTGTTTTAAATCGGAGCCACTAATGCAATACCCCTGTGTGGAAAGCACCTCGGCGATACCGCACATGCCTGCACCACCGATGCCCACAAAGTGAATATTCTTTATTCTACGCATTTCCGGTACAGCGTAGATGCCCGCATTAGCCATGCATAAGCTCCTCACACAAATCGGCTAATTTAGCGGTTGCACCGGATTTAGCCATTGCTTTAGCTTTTTTCCCCATGTCGTATAAAACGGATGGCTGAGTTACCAGTTGGCCAATCATTTTTGCCAATTTATCTGGTGTTGCTTCTTCCTGCTGCAAAATGTGTGCTGCTCCCGCTAAGGCCAAATATTTCGCATTTTCAGTTTGGTGATCGTCGATAGCATAAGGAAACGGGATAAATATAGCAGGTAAACCCACTTCGGCCAGTTCGGTAACCGTTGATGCACCAGAACGACTAATCACTAAATCGGCCCAGGTAAATGCTTGCTGCATATCCGAAATAAATTCCACGACCCGCCCATTGGCAAAATGCTTTTCATAAGCCTCCGCAGTCGCCGATAAATGCCCCTTACCGCATTGGTGCATAATTCGCACCTTTTCGCTATCCAGGCCTGCCGCCGCCAGCGGAAGCACTTCGTTAATGGCTTTTGCACCGCGACTGCCACCCAGAACAAGCAGGTTAACTTGCTCAGTAACTTGATTGGATCGCGTCAAATCACACAACTCTTGGCGAATTGGGTTTCCGACAAACTCCGCCCCTTGAAAAACATCGGGAAACGCCGTGGCAACTCGATTGGCAATCTTAGCCAGCCATTTATTCGTGGTGCCCGCAATCGCGTTTTGCTCGTGAATTAATAGCGGCAAACCACTCAGTTTCGCCGCCAGCCCACCCGGCCCCGATGCATACCCGCCAAAGCCCACCACCAGGCAGGGCTTAAGTTTGGCGATTAAGCGTTTCGCCGCAACCACCGTTTGCAATATTTTCCACGGTGCCAGCGCCAAGGCTTTTATACCTCGCCCGCGAATTCCGGCAATGGCAATGGTATGCAAGCGAATTTTTGCAGCCGGCACCAGGGTCGACTCGATACCTTTTACGGTACCCAGCCACTCAATTTGAAAATTTCTACGACGCAATTCCTCCGCAAGCGCCAACCCCGGGAAGACATGCCCCCCGGTACCACCGGCCATTATGAGTACACAGTTTTTAGCCATGGGTCGCCTGATGATTTTCCAAGTCCACTCGCAGCACAAACGACACGAGAATGCAGGTGATGAGTAAGCTACTACCGCCGTAGCTAATAAACGGTAAGGTTAAGCCTTTTGTGGGCATTAAGCCGCTGGCGACACCCATGTTAATAAAGGTTTGAATCGCAAACATGATACCGACGCCATAACATAGGTAGCAGGCGAAACTGTTGTCGCGCTCCGCAGCGAGGCTGCCCACCTGAAAAATTTTCGCAATAAATAAACCAAAAATAGCAATCAGTATCAGTGCGCCTATCAAACCAAATTCTTCGGCGTAAATCGCAAAAATAAAGTCTGTGTGCGCTTCTGGCAAAAAGAATAACTTTTGCAAACTATTGCCCAAACCTAGGCCGAACCACTCACCGCGACCAAAGGCGATGAGCGATTGCACCAGCTGATAGCCGGAATCAAATTGGTTGGCCCAGGGGTCGAGAAATGCAAGAATTCTCTCCCAGCGATAAGGCGACACAACCGCCAACATCGTCATGGCGCAAACACCGGCCACCGCCAGCAAGAAAAAGCGAAACACTCGAATTCCCGCCACAAACATCATAAAACATAAAGTGACACAGATCACAACCGCGCTGCCAAAATCGGGTTCGAGAAGCAGCAGCAGTGCCACGATCCCCATAACAATAATCATTTTTAAGAAGCCGAACCAAGAATGCCTCACCTCGATGTTTCTTCGCGACAGATAACTAGCGAAATAAATAATCAGGCAGCATTTCGCGATTTCCGAAGCCTGTATACCGACAGGACCAAAATCAATCCAGCGCTGACTACCGTTAACCGATTTGCCCACCCCAGGTATTAACACCGCAATTAATAAAGTGAAAGAAAACAGCAACAAAACGCCCGAGGTTTTATTCCACACTTCATTGGGCACCGACAACACCAGCGAGGCGGCGATAAGACCCAGCAATAAAAAAACCACTTGTTTCTTAATAAAAAACCAAGGATCACTGTATTTGGAGTTGGCAAAATCCATGGAACTAGAGGCCACCATAATCAAACCGATACTGATTAAACTGGCGATACAAAACATCAAGCTAAGATCGAATTTAATCGGCTTGAATCGAATATTTTTTATAGCGCCAAGATCTATCATCACAGTTTGCCAACCGCCTCCACAAATGCATTACCGCGATGCTCGTAGCTGTCAAACATATCGAAACTGGCGCAGGCGGGCGACAGCAACACTGCCTCTCCTGTCTGCGCTTGTTGCTGCGCGATGCTCACTGCCTGCGTCATACTGCTTGCATTAAATTGCGGTATAGCACCTTGCCCCACCGCACTCGCCAGCGCGGCGCCGTGTTTGCCGATGGTGATTAAAGCCTTAACCTGTTGCGATATCAGCTCGCCGAGTGCGCGAAAATCTGCTCCCTTTGCCTCGCCACCGGCAATAAGCACCAAGCCCGAATACTGCCGACGCAAACCCTTAATTGCCGCCGCGGTGGCACCGACATTTGTCCCCTTGGAATCGTTGATAAACGTTACGCCATTAATCTCCGCAATCCATTGGCAGCGGTGAGGCAAACCGGGAAAATCGGCCAGTGCCTTAGCCACTAATGCCAGGTCGATATCGAGCGATTCGGCGAGGGCGCATACCGCCATCGCATTTTCGATATTGTGCTCGCCCACCAGCTTCAGTGTCGCGGTTTCTAAAATGGGTTTACCCTGATACAAAATTTGTCCGCTGCCGCGATTAAAGCAAAAACTCGGGCTCTCACCCGCCGCGGACCCCGCCATCGAAAAACGACTGCGTTTGACGCCCTCGATAATCGGCGGCACGGCAAGCGCATCATCGCCATTAAAAATTACATTTTTCGCACCGCGAAATATGCGGTGTTTACTCATGCAATAGGCCTGCAGCGAGGGGTAGCGATCCATATGATCTGGGGTAACATTTAACAGGCAAGCCGCATGTAAACCGAGTTTGTCGAGACATTCCAATTGAAAGCTAGACAACTCCAACACATAGACATCCACCTCTGGCTGTTGCAATAAATCGAGCGCAGGGGTACCGATATTGCCCCCCAGAGCAACCCGTTTGCCGGCCGCTTCAAGTACTTTGGCCAACAGCGTGACAACGGTCGATTTGCCATTTGAGCCCGTGACCCCAAGCACCGGCTTTTGCGCCGCGCGCAAAAAAAGCGCAATGTCATTGACAACGTCGACCCCCATATCGATTGCCGCGGCAACAAAAGGCGTATTGCGAGCAATACCGGGACTGAGAATAATGCGGCGCGCCGAATGAATCAGTTCCAAATCCGGCTCACCCAATAAAATACGCCGCCCGGGAAAGTGTTGCGAAAAATGCTGTTTCAGGGCGATATCTTCTCGAGAATCAATGGCTACGAAATTTTCGCCGCAGCTATCTAAATAGCGCGCAACCGACTTTCCAGTTACGCCGTAACCGAAAATCACTGAACGTTGGTTTGTCGCGAGCAATTCACCCATAAAGATAATCTACCTGAGCTTTAAGGTTGCTAAACCTAGTAGCACTAACATCACGGTAATAATCCAAAAACGCACGATGACCCGAGGTTCGGGCCAGCCTTTCAACTCGAAATGATGATGCAAGGGCGCCATTCGAAAAATCCGCTTACCGGTTAATTTAAAAGAGGCGACCTGTAAAATAACGGAAGCCGCCTCCATAACAAAAATACCTGACATGATAAAAAATACGATTTCATGTCTGACAATCACTGCAATAACACCCAGTGCAGCGCCGAGCGATAAAGCGCCAACATCACCCATAAACACCTGCGCGGGGTAGGTGTTGAACCAGAGAAAACCTAAGCCTGCCCCGGCGAGCGCACCGCAGTAAACCACCAACTCTCCAGAACCCTGAATAAAGGGAATGTTCAAATAACTGGAAAAGTTGGCATGCCCCACCAAATAGGCCACGATTCCGAGTGCCGAACCCACCATAACCGTGGGCATAATGGCTAAGCCATCGAGGCCGTCCGTTAAATTGACCGCGTTGCTAAAGCCGACAATCATGAAATACGTGAAGACCACATACAGCCAACCCATTTCGAAAAAAACATTCTTAAAAAACGGTACATATAAGGTTGTTTCTTCTGGCTGCGACGCTGTAACAAACAGAGCCACCGCAACTAGAAAACCGAATACCGATTGCCAAATATACTTGACCTTTGCCGATAGTCCCTTAGAATTTTTTTCTACAACTTTTCGATAGTCGTCAATCCAGCCAATAAGCCCAAACGAGATGGTGACAAACAACACCACAATCACATAGCGATTACTCAAGTCGGACCACAGTACAGTGGACAATATAACGGCAAACAAAATCAGTGTGCCGCCCATGGTTGGCGTACCCGACTTACTCAAGTGACTTTCCGGTCCATCGTCGCGAATAGACTGGCCAATCTGTAACGAGTTTAATTTCCGAATCACCCACGGCCCCATAATCATGGACACACCTAAAGCGGTTAATACTCCCAAAATACCGCGTAACGTAAGATACTTAACAACACCGAAAATGCTGATAAAATTTTGTAAATAATCAGCCAGCCAAACCAGCATTATGTTTTTCCCCAAAGGTTAATATCGCTTGGACTACATTTTCCATTTTGCTACCGCGAGACCCCTTGACCAAGATAGAGTTGTCTTGTAAATCGCGCTTTCGCAATGCTTCTATTAGCTCCTTTTGGGACGGGTACCACTCACCGTATTTACCAAACGATTTCACCGCAAGTTCGCTATAGCGCCCCACTGCGAGCAGGGCTCCTATATTTTGTTGGGCCGCATAAGTGCCGACATCGCTGTGAGCTTGTTCGCTAGCTTCGCCGAGCTCACCCATGTCACCCAGAATCAATACACTGTTTTCATGTTCCGCTAAATAATCGATTGC
>JAHQVY010000212.1 GCA_019634095.1 Cellvibrionaceae bacterium | reverse complement strand
GGGGCGATTGTCAGCGAGGAGCTGTCCGCGACTGTCGAAGATTAAGCCGCGATTTGGCGGAATGGGACGAATGTGAATGCGGTTGCGGTCTGACTGCGTGGCGTAGTCTTCGTGGTGAGTCACCTGCAAACTGTAAAAACGTAAAACCAGTGCCAAAAACATCAACGAAACAAAACTAAAGGCGATCGTAAGACGCAGACCAATTTTGCGAGCCTCCCCCGCATGATCTTTAAATTGGCGAATTTCGGTTCCAGCCCAGTTCATGTTGTCCGCGTGTTTTTATTTATTTGTGGTAAGGGTGATTCTGCAGAATAGTCCAGGCGCGGTAAAGCTGCTCTATCAAAACCACACGCACCAAGGGATGGGGCAGTGTCAACGCGGAAAGCGACCATTTTTCATCAGCGGCTCGCAGACAAGCCTCGGAAAGGCCATCTGGACCCCCGATCATCAAGCAAAGGTTTTCACCTCGATCCCGCGCAGTTTCACATTTCTTAGCCAGGGCTTCGGTGCTGAGTTCGCGACCAAGCACATCCAAGGCAACCACTCGAGAGTCGCTCAAGCCCTTCAAAACGTTTAATATCCCTTGCCCCTCATTTTTCTTAGCCAGCAAGGTATTGGACTTTTTCGAACGATTGCTCAAGGGGAGCTCGATTAAAACCGGAGCGAATTCTTTAGGCAGGCGCCGCGCGTATTCTGCGTAAGCCTCCTGAACCCAGGCTGGCATTTTGGTGCCGACGGCAACAATGTGGATTTTCACAAACTAAGCCACCTCAAATAAACAAATCGCCCTCAACACGGCCAGTTACACCGCCGGCTAACACGGCGTAAAGAACTAGCGAAGAAAAAGTATACAACCCATAACAGCGAAACTGTTTCTGGATTTGCTCGGCGGCTACTTAAGATTGCTTGTGACGCGTGGAGGGTTCGGTAGACCACAGCTTTTCCAATTCGTAAAAATCTCGCGTGGCTTGCAACATAAGGTGAACCACCACCTCGCCGAAGTCGACTAATACCCACTCTCCGGTATCCTTACCTTCAACACCAATCGGGCGAATACTATGACTCTTGGCTTCTTCAACCACATTTTCTGCAAGGGACTTAACATGGCGATTCGATGTGCCGGTGGCAATGATTAACACGTCCATGACATCGGTAAGATCTTTAACATTTAACTTGACTAAATCTTGCCCTTTCAGGTCTTCAAGGGCATGGGTGACAATTTCAGGCAAACTTAATTGTTCCGGCATTAATTCTCTCTGTTACGCGATTGACTGTTACAGCAACTAATACGTTTTATATGTTGCATTTATAAATACCCAAAACACTTGAGATTTAGGCCTCATCAGCACGCCCCTAAGTGCCCTTGGCGGTGTTGCTCCGCCTTAAATAGAATGGCTATTGTGCGTTGTCTCGGCAATTGCTCCTGCATTGCCCTAATACCTCACCGCCTTGCCAAGAACCTTAATTGGCGCACTCCTAACACCTAAATCTCAAACGCTTTGGGTATATACTAAATTCCCGCTGCGAACCCATCGATATATTTTGATAATAAAACTGTAGAAATTGCTACCGTATTGTCGATCCACTGTCATTCGCCGTTCGACCGGCGCTCCGTTTCAAGATTCCGGTCTTTGGCAGCGGCACCCTTGTTGAATTTATCTACACGACTCGCAGGAATTGCGCGCTGCGCGCACCATTTTGGTTTTCAGGGAGACGCTTTATTAACAGTGGCTGAATATGTTTCAAATTTAGGCGTTAATTTTTATTATTTCTTCGTGAAGGTTACTCTAGCGTTGCATACAGTTTTAAATTCAGAATCTTATAGAGAGCAATTTATAGCCCTGCACGGAGTTTTTTATGGCGAAAACAAGTCACTTTTGGTGAAGTCGAGAAAATTCGACTACGACGCTAGGCAAGCGGCTATAGAAGCAGCCCAGGGGTTCTAGGCCGAAAATTTATGCGGCCTTGGGGTTGGCTAAAGAAATGGGAATATTGAAATGGGAATATAATGAGTACAGCGAAGTGATAAAAATCGGGGGGATAGTAAATGGAAACGCCAAGGTGTCGCCACTGCACTGCACAATTATAGTGAAGCGAATTTCAGCCCGAGCACACCAGGCCAAAAAAATAAACTTAATAAAATTAATCACTTGCAGGGCATTCACTCGGTGGAAATGTTATGCGGTAAGCGCAATAACCGCGGCACACATTCACAAACAACACATGAGTATCGCCGCTTATTCCCACCAAAAAACGCATACCGAATTTTTTATTCACGTATAAGTCAACAAAACCTTAGACCACCGAGCATCACTAAGGTACACTTTATGCGCAAAGGAGTTTTTACGGGTTTTCTTCCTAACATATGAAAGCTTGTTTAGCTAGAGCTTGTAAATTGCTTTGATTGGTTTTGCTCGAATCTCATTTATTGTTTTGCCTATTGGTGCGAAGTATTTTCTGCAGTTTTTCCTGGAGCTTTTCACAATATATTAACAGAGAAAGCAGAGGATAATAAAATGCGATCCATTTAAGTAAAACAATAATTAACCTTAATCTTTTATAAAATTAGATTAATCTGCAAAAGGAAAACAGAGCTTGTGTCGGAATCTGTCAAGGGCGGGATTTCGGTGGTGCCCCGCAACCGCCACATTTATAGCGTGTTTCTGGGGCAGGCCCAACTTACTTAATCTGTTGTTAAATAATGCGGCGTTTTTTATTGCTTATTGCTGCAAATTGCCACCCGTAAATTCGGGAAAAAAACGCCTGACAAAACACAGCAAACCTCTATAAAGAGTAAACTTCTATAAAGAGTACACCCCTATAAAAAGCAAACCGCTATAAATAGTTTTTAATACAGAGCGGGCGGTCTTCTTTTTTAACGATAGGGTAGTAAAAAATAAGAAAAGCATCGGGGCGGCAATAAGTGCGTTATATATTTTGTGTGCCCTTGTTTGTGCTTTTCCTTTAGCCAAGAGTACGCAGTGATAGATCCCAATAAAGGAGAACGCATGTACCAACGAAGCACCAAAACCCGCCGCTATATCATTCGAGCCGAAAAGCCTCGGGCCGGCTTATTACCCTTAGCTTTGCTCGGCTTGCTATTTATTATTCTACCCCTACTCTACCTGCTATTTTCCTACGCAAAAAATAATATTGAGGCGAATACACGTTCCTCGGTAAAGCAGGCATTATTAAATGCCGGCCTGGGCTGGATAGCGGTCGATACCGATGGCCAGTTCGTCTCGTTAACCGGCAGCGGCGACAGCGGAGAAGCTAGCCGAGCCCTGGCCTTGGCCGAGGCGAGTGAAGCCGACACCTGGCTGGGTCGGCTCACCGCCCCCATTTCTGTAGACATCGATATTGAGCAAGTGGCGCCGCTAGACACAGCTACGAATAAAGATATAAAAGCGCCTCCCCCAGCGGACCAAGCAACTGGACAGTTAAAATGGGGCAACACCACCAATACATTAGATGACGGTTTATTAACACTCGAAGGAGAGGTTGGCGACCCCAGAGAGAAAAGTGCGCTGATTCAAAATGCGAGAACTGCGCTGTACTTCCCCGAGGTAGACCGCCTGAACCACCAACTGACAGTGAAACCTCGATCCGTAAAGGGTTCTTTGGAACTGGCCATGTTGGCCACCTCGCTGCTGTCGCAGTGCCAAAGTGGCCAGTCGGAAACATCCGAGGGAGTGCTCTCCCTCGACTGCCGCGCCACAAGCGAAGCTGCCAGCGCCATTGCGTCTCTCAAATCCCAACCTCTGATCGCGGGTAGCTTCGGCGCCTTTAACGTGGACATTATTGCCGATTGCGGCACAGGTTTGCGCGCTGCCCTCGCCACAACTAACTATGTTCATTTTCGGGTGAACAGTAACGAGTTACCGGCTTCCTCCAATGCCCTGTTTGACGATCTCGCTGAACTTATGCGCAATTGCCCACGATTACTCAGAATCGATGGCCATACCGATGATAATGGCGATCACGAGTTCAATATGAATTTAAGCTTTCGCCGCGCCATGGCCGGGGTGGAGGCTTTAGTCACTAGAGGCGTAGACAGGGAGTTTGTAGTCCCCTACGCCTACGGTCCCAACCAACCTCGCTCCATTGAGGCGACGCCAGCGGCAAAAGCCAGCAACCGACGCATTGAAATCCATTTGTTTAACCAAGGAGATAACTGATGCCCTATCTACTCGCGCAAATATTCTTTTTTATGCTGCTCGCGGCACTGGGCGGCGCACTGCTTATGTATTGGTGGCTGAAACGTCGCTTTATAGAAGTTACGGAAACCTATAGCGAATTAAAAGAACAGGGCAACCTGGGCGGCGGCGCACTGGAGCAAGTGAAGCAAGAATTGCTAAACAAGCTTGACGCATTCAGCAAAACGCCCCCGGCAGAAAAGACCGATTTAAGCCCAGTGCTCAAAGCAATTGGAGGTATTCGTATCCCCGAGGCAGAGAAAGTCGATCTAAAACCGGTCATCAGCGCCATACAACAGCTGCAAAATGATCAGAAGCCGCCCAACTTAAGCCCTGTTATGAAGGCCATCGAGGACATTAAAATTCCCGTGGCGCCAAGCTTGAGCCCGGTGCTGCAAGCCATAGACAAACTCTCCCAACAGAAAGCCCCAGCGACGGACTTGTCACCGGTATTGACCGCAATCGATGGTATCGCCATTCCCAAACCAAGCGAAGTCAATTTAACGCCCGTATTGGAGGCCATCAAAAATATAAAGATGCCCCATTATCCGACAACGGATTTAAACCCGGTGCTCGAAGCGATCGAGTCCTTTAAAAGTGAAACCCACTCAAAGCTCGACTTCTCCCCGATCATCCGCACTTTGGAATCTATTGAAATACCCGCGCCGCCGGCGACAGATTTTGAGCCCGTATACCAACAACTTAACCACCTGAAAACCGATATCAAACAAGAGATCAATCTCTCTCCAGTGCTAGACGCCATTAAAGCGATAGAAATACCCGAGCCTCGAGCGCTAAACCTCGGCCCGGTGCTGCACGCTATCGATGCACTCCCCAAAGCGGAGTCCGCCGCCACCGACCTATCGCCGGTATTAAGTGCCATCGATGCGATTAAAATTCCTCCCTCTCAATCCGTGGATTTTGCACCGCTACTAGAAGCCATTCACCAGATTCCAAAGGCCGAATTTAAAGAGACTGATCTCAGCCCAGTATTGGCCGCCATTGAGGCCATCAAAATTCCGGAGCCGAAACTCGACCTAGACCTAGTGCTCGAAGCTATCTATGACTTGCCTCGCACTGAATTTAGAGAAACTGACCTCGGCCCTGTGCTTTCCGCTATAGAGGCCATCAAGATTCCGGAGGCACCCCAACCCGATTTGCAGCCCGTGCTGGAAGCCATTCATCAATTACCGAAAACCGAGTTTAGGCCCACCGACCTCAACCCGGTTTTGGCC
>JAHQVY010000029.1 GCA_019634095.1 Cellvibrionaceae bacterium | reverse complement strand
GCCTCTGCTAATCGATAGCTAAACCTCACGATTTTAGGGTAAAAATATAAGATTGACTGCATCCAGATGCTTTTGAAAACTTAAGACTAGGGAAAAGTTTGCCATATCGATGAATCCCAAAAAAGTGCTCTGAAAGAATCTAAAAATGATATTTTCTTCGTTACCAACGCTGTCATTGGCTGTGTAGAAAAGCAATTCAGCACCCATTAAGTATCTGTAGTGATTGAGTTATAGGCCTCGCAAGCTGCGGGTATAGTATTGGTGGTATCGCGGTAGGGGCGTATGTTGCAAAGGCGCCTCCTGCCAACTTTGCTATTCGCGACAGGCTTACAAGCAGCCCGGCTTTGTTTGCCGCTGCAGTGGGAAATGCTAAGATAAGGGGCTTACACAGTGGGCCGGCGTAATACCTCGCTATGTCTACAACCTACTTTGGGCCCAATCGGGGAGACACGTTTGACAACTATTATCTTAGTACGGCACGGCGAAACGGTTTGGAATGTAGAACATCGCTTTATGGGACATTCAGATAGCCCTTTAACCGAGCTGGGGCAACAGCAAATTGCTGCTTTGGGAAGTCGTTTCCAGTCTATTACTTTTAGCGCACTTTACAGCAGTGATTCGCCGCGGGCTTTGCAAACCGCAGAGGCGATTGCCGGTAAAAGTGGTAAATCGGTACAGCTCGACCAGGAGCTGCGCGAGCGCAATATGGGCGTGTTGCAAGGTTTAAACAAGGAAGAATTGGCCAGCCAGTATCCCGACTATTGGCAAACTATCGAAGCGGGTGAATATTTGAAGCTCAATGTACCGCAGGGGGAGAGCGGCGAGGAATTTAACACTCGGGCGGTAAATATATTTCGCGAGCTGGCGCGTCGTCATCAGGGTGAAACTATTGTCGCGGTTTCCCACGGCGGGCTTATCTGCACAATATTTCGCTATGTTTTAAACTTGCCCTATGGGCGCGATATAAAATTCTACTGCGCCAATACTAGTGTTAGCATATTTAGTTGTGAAGACGCACAGTGGACCTTGGAAACTTGGGGCGATGTGTCCCATTTGGGCAAGATCAGCTCGCAATAAATGAGCGCAAGCCAAGCCAGGATACCCCCAGTTTCAAACCTACCGTAACTGTGTTGGTATACGCTCATCGCCTGCATCCCTGCAGGCTTGCTTGAAACGGGAGGTATGCTATTAGTTGCTGGTTAGTACTACTTAGTATGCGCGGGTTGCGGTGGCGTTTCGATTGCGCCACAGGTAACTAAGGCAGTACTTTCACTTCCGGTATGGGTACCACAAATTTCCCGCCCCATTCTCGAATATACGCGTGTTGTTGGGTAATTTCTTCGGCTAAATTCCAAGGTAAAATTAACACATAGTCCGGCTTGGTTTGTTTGATCACCTCAGGGTTTAAAATGGGTATACGGGTTCCCGGTGTGTATTTTCCCTGCTTTTGGGGGCTCAAATCCGTAGTGTAGGCTAGAAAGTCTTGTCGAATTCCGCAGTAGTTTAGCAGGGTATTGCCTTTGCCTGGGGCACCATAGCCAACCACCTGTTTGCCTTCTCGCTGCTTTTCAATTAGAAAGCTAAGTAGTTTGCGTTTTGTTTCCTTCACTTTTTCGTTAAATTCTTGGTAGATACTTAACTGGTTTAAGCCACGGGAAAACTCCAATTCTCGCAAGTCGAGCAGCCGCTGGCTTACTTCTCTGTGGTTTTCTTCGCTGTGTCGCGCATAGATTCTGAGCGAGCCGCCATGGGTAGGTATTTCCTCAACGTCGAACAGGGTTAAACCGTGGTGCTGAAAAATCTTCTCAACCGTATGTAGGGAAAGGTAAGAAAAGTGTTCATGGTAAATTGTGTCAAATTGGTTTTCATCTATCAATTTTAACAAGTGCGGAAATTCCATGGTAATGGTGCCGCCACTGTTTAACAGCGTTTTCATTCCCGAAACAAAATCGTTAATATCCGGCACATGGGCAAGCACATTATTTCCCAACAGTAAATCGGCAGGCCCGTATTCCTCCTTAACTTGTTCGGCGGTGTTTTTACCAAAAAACTTCACTGTAGTGCGAATATTTTTTTTCTTTGCCGCTTCTGCAACATTGGCCGCGGGCTCGATGCCCAGCACCGGAATTTTTTTGCTAACAAAATGCTGCAGCAAATAGCCATCGTTACTGGCAATTTCAACCACTAAACTATCGGTGCCGAGAGAGGCTTTATCGGTAATCATATCCACATAGCGCTTGGCGTGGGCCACCCAAGAACTCGAATAAGAGGAAAAATAATCGTAATCGCTAAATATATCATCCGGCGCTACGTATTCATCCAACTGCACCAGATAACACTCGGTGCATACATAGGCTTTTAGTGGGAAGAAGGGTTCATATTTATTCAGCTCCTCTGTCTTAATGTGGTTTTGACAAAGAGGGGACATGCCCAAATCGGTAAAGATATGTTCCACTTTACTGTGGCAAAATCGGCAGTTGAGTTCAAATTTTTTCAATTTGTAGGCGTTCCGTATCTGAGGGTTTTTTAATATAGATCGAAGCAGCAGATGATGCCCGGCGACAAGCGCCTCCCGGGAGTCGCCGCGATCGTTCCGTGTTGAGCCTATCGCCGCGATCCGTTCCGTAATGGTTGGTATGCGCTAATTTGTCGCGCAGCCCAACGGTTTTGCCAGTGTGCGGTGGCGAGCAAGCAACTTCGCAGTCGTGTCTAGGGCCTCGGCTTTTGGGCTGGGCACTGATAGTGATGGACACTTTGCGCAGCATGCCAAAACGAGCCAAGGGCGCAACGCGACGAATTTAAAGACTCGGTGAAATTATAGCTGAAACAATGCTTGCTAGTTGTTCAATTAATACCCGGCAAGGGGACGCAGCAAAGCCCGCGGTAGCATAATCCTAAATTAATCAGTTGGATCTACTGCGGACGCCCAATGAACTGAAATTAAAGCGTTTTTTCAATTTTGCGGCTGCACCCGTAGAGTGACATTATGCATACGGCGTAGTGTGAGATAGCCCAGTGCCGGAGAGAATAGCCCAGTGCCGCAGAAAATAGAAAGAATAAACTAGACTGTAGCCAGCGCCGAAATGGTAGAGGAGTGAATGCGCATACGCTGGACGCGTTAAATTAATCGCCTTAAGCCTGCTAATTATCAGCAGGCAAGGTGTCGATTGTCGGCTCTGTCCGCCGGGTTTACATTGGTGCCGCCTCGGCGCAGCTTGGCGTCAATACGAGCGTAGGCTGTGTTCTTGCCACTGGCATGACCTTCGGCCTGGCTAATACTGGCGGCGCTCTTGCGGTCCATGTATTCCAAGGTTATACAAATTAGTGCTACCAGCGCAGTCATTGTCACAGCGACCGCGGCAAATAGAAGAGTTAGGTTAACTGCGTTAAGCATGATCTTGCCTCGTTGCCTTTTATCCGTGGATGATTTTAGAGTCGATAAGCGTTAGGGTTCCTATTGCCTGGAACGCGTCCTCTTCTCAATGTCTTTTTTTACGTGAAGCAGCCGCAAGCAGATTATTGTTTAGAGTCTTTAATAACTGCGTCTGGCTCTTTTCTTGAAGTCCGTCGCCAGCACAGTGGAGCCTTGCTCTCACTCTATGCCGAGAGGGTCCGATCTTCGGTGCTTAGGTCCGGGCTCCCGCAGTCCTGTTCGGCGCGGTTTAAAAGTGTTATTCACAAGTTGTGCCATATTTTCTAACTATATGTTTTCTCATTGTTTTATTAGGTGGCCATTGATTTTATTGCGCTTTGTCTGGCTAAATACACCAAATTCCGGTTTTAGTGTTGGTTTTTATGACTGAAAGCACCAGTTCCAATAAGGCTATTGGCGAGCATCCCTTGTTTCTAAGTGCTCTTGATCACGCTTCGCAACTTGCCGCTTTACCGAGGCCGGTTTTGGTCTTGGGTGAACGGGGTTCGGGGAAGGAACTGGTGGCGCAACGCATGCATTTTCTGGCGCCCCGCTGGGGGGAGCCTTTTCTAAAAATCAATTGCGCCGCTTTAACCGAAAGTTTGGTGGAATCCACTCTGTTTGGTCACGAGGCTGGAGCCTTCACCGGTGCCAATCGCAGTCAGAGTGGTTTGTTTGAACGGGCTGAGCAGGGCACGCTGTTTCTCGATGAAATAGCGACCTTGAGTTTGCGGGTGCAAGAAAAATTGCTCCGAGTGCTGGAATACGGTGAGTATCAGCGTGTCGGCGGGCAAAAAACCTTAATTTCTGGCGCGCGGGTTGTGGGCGCAACCCATGTGGATTTGCGCACCTTCGCTAACGAGGGGCGGTTTCGCGACGACTTGTTAGACCGGCTCGCCTTCGATGTGGTGCATATGCCGCCTTTGCGTATGCGCGGCGAGGATGTGCTCCTTTTGGCGAATCACTTTGCGCTCGGCTTTGCGGTGCAGCTCGGCTGGGAGTATTTTCACGGTTTCTCTCGCTTGGCGCGCCAACAGCTGCTCAGTTACCCGTGGCCAGGTAACGTGCGTGAGCTAAAGAATGTGATTGAACGGTCCCTATTTCGATCTGGCCAGCCGGATGCGGAGCTGCAGCAAATGGTGTTGAATCCTTTCGACCCGCCCTGGCAGGCCAGCTCGCAAGCGGATGCCTCTCAGTTTAACAACGATGTACCTGCCAGCGATCAGCCAGTAGATTTTAAAGCTCTGCGTCTGGCCTGGGAGCGAGAGCAGGTCGAGCGGGCGCTCAGCGTTTGCCAGCATCACCAGGGGAAGGCTGCGGCGTGGCTGGGTTTGAGCTATGACCAGTTGCGGGCACTGTTAAAACGCTTGGAACTACCCAAATAACCGTGCCGGTGTATGCACCTTAAGGTGCGTGCAAGTTAAGGTGTATGCACGTTAATGTGCAGCCAACCGCCAGCCAAGAATTTTCTAAAGTCCAATGGCACTTAATTAAGCTGCAGCCCTGGGAATGGCCGGCGCATTGTCCAGGCCGCTCAAGCCTTCCCTGGGCGCTATGCAAGCGTTCCCGACGCTTTAATACCCCGGCCATCCCTTTCCGATAGCTGGGTAAACAAACGGGCACAATGCCTGGACTGCCTTAGCTTGTGCAAGCCTTGTATCTAAAGGGTTTCAGGCTTATTAAGTGCCATTGATCTAAAGT
>JAHQVY010000211.1 GCA_019634095.1 Cellvibrionaceae bacterium | reverse complement strand
CGCAGTGCTTAGGGGCTGTCTTGAGTGAGCAAGTCGATAAATTAAACAATCTATATCTGTGGCGTTTCAGGCTCGGTTGTTGGATGTGTTCCAAAAAAGGGGGCTTGCTCATAAGGCCTAAAACTCAAACGTTAAGGGCCTTTTAAAGCGGGTGTGCTAAGAGAAGGGCTTTCCATGTTCCAAACGCGCCGAGCACATGTAGGCTCGTAACCCGCTTCCCTGCGGGCCGCTAGCCTCTGTGGAAGGGGGCTGAATCAACGTATTACTGCTGTGTCAATTGACACGGCGCCGGCACCATTTTTTAAGAGGTAAATCAGCAAAGCCGCCCAAATTAGGTGGGTTATCCATATGTCTGGGTAAACAAACAGTTGGATTACCGCGGTAATACCGAGTAAGCCCGCAGCGCTGAGGCGTGTGAATATTCCCAGTAAAATAAACAGTGCGAAAAAAAATTCACCGAAAGTGGCAAGGTAGGCAGAAATATTACTTGGTAGAATAGGTACCGCATATTCGTTTTCGAATAATAAAAAGGTGGTTTCTGTAACATTCCAAAAAGCAAAGTTTTGACCCAATAATTTGCCGCCGGTTATTTTGGTTTGTGCCGACGGCCAAAACACCATAAATATGGCAACCCGCGCGCTTAAACCAATTAACCAGTCTGGAACAAAACCGCCGATGGTTGCCCCAAATTTATTGATTGCCTGAAAAAAATTCATTTGACCCCCTGAATAGTTATGATGCACTGCGTTTGAATTAAAAAACCTATAGCTTGGCTCGGGTTGAATTCGGCACACTGCGCCATGGTGTCGCTTATGGCTTGCTCCAAATTCGCATGTTGCATTAAATAATTAATAAAAATGCCGCTGGCTGCTTCAACCACATAGTGCTCAACCTTATATTGGTTGCGGCAAATAAGTACGGTTTCCGGTTCATCGAAATGTATTTGTTCGGCCTGTTCATTACTATTTAAAAATTCGCGAATAGAAAATATAGAATAATTCGATTGCAGCAACTGGGTGGCTGGATGAAACTCTAGCTGACATTGCATAAGCTGCTGTGGGTCTATTTCGAGAAATTCTTCCGCCGCAATCGGGGCGGCATCTTTTTTATAATATGCGCAATGCAGGGCCCAGTCGAAGCTGGCGCAATCGGCGATATAGGGGAGTTGTTGTGACAATTCTTGGATGGCCAAAAAGGCGGGGAAGTTGGCCCCATACAGTGCAACGCTCGGGTTGGTGGGCGGCTGCTGGCTAATAAATTGCTTTGCTAGGTATTCGAAGTGCTTGCTGCCAATCAGCTGATGTATGCTGGCAAAAGTATCTAGCAAAATATCAATAAGTGAGCGGTAAAAATTGTTTTTGTAGATCGCGATGCGAGCTGCCGCTTCTTCCTGGGAGTAGTGTTGCAATAGTTTCAGCAGTTGCTGCTTGTTCGTTTGTTGTAAATCGGCCTGTTCTAAATCGTCTTGCTCTGAATCAGATAGCTCTAAATCGGCTTGTTTTAAATCGGGAAGCTCTAAATCGGGAAGCTCTAAAATGGTTTCGCCAAATAATGTTTGAGTTTTGCTGAGCATATCCTTGCGCCTGTTTTACCTGAAAGAGTTGTGCAAAATTTTCTTGGCCGTTTCGGCCTGTTGTAGCAGAACGTCGAGTTCCGGTGGGTTGGTGTCCCACTCGATAAGCACGGGTATTGCTGTTTTACAATTGGGGAAAAACTCGCTAAATAGTTGCCATACATCGTCGCAAATTTCTGAGCCGTGATCATCAATGCGAATCGTCTTTGTATCGACTAAGGGGTAAACACTGTGCCCGGCTAAGTGTATTTCTTCAACATATTCAAAGGGGTATTGCGCTAGGTAGGCGCGCGGGTCTTGTTGGTGGTTGCTGGTACTGACAAACACGTTATTGATGTCGAGCAACAATTTGCAGCCGGTTTGTTCGCAAAGTGTGCGCAAAAAGGCCTGTTCACTCAGCTCATCGTTGGCGAATGTAATGTAAGTAGAGGGGTTTTCTACCAAGATATTGCGCTGCAGTTTGTCTTGCACTTTGTGGATATTGCTTTTCAGAAGTTGCAGCGATTCCTCGGTGTAGGGCAGTGGCAGTAAATCGTTAAAGTACGCACCCTGGCCGTGGCTCCAGGATAAATGTTCTGAGACCAATGCCGGCGATGTGTTTTTTACCAAGTGGCACAGCTTATCGAGGTGTTGGTCGTCAACGCCCTGCGCAGAGCCCAAGGACATACCCACGCCGTGCATAGAAATGGGGTAGTGGTGTCTTATTTTTTCGAGGTAATACAGTTGTAAGCCGCCCTCGACCATATAATTTTCTGGGTGAATTTCCAAAAAACTGAGTTCAGGTTTGCGCTGCAGAATTTCTTCGTAGTGGCAGGGTTTAAGGCCAATGCCGCAACCCGTGTGTATGGATGAGAGCTGTTTCACTGTTATTAGCCTGTGGATTGTTAACAATGTACGGTAGCCCCAACAGCTAAACTTCTCGCTGCTAGCTCAATGAGGTGCCCCGTTTATTAGCCGGCACATCGCCACGGTTGTTGGCATTCCGAGTATTTGTGAGGTGAATCGAGTTACTTTGTGGAGCTGCCGCACTAACAGGGCCGGCTATTGGTAACGCCGGCCCTGTTGGCTTAAAGGAATTATATTACTTTTTAGGCATTAAGCTGGCGCCTACAATTTTTTCGCAAGTGCCTTTCGGTACGTAGATCCAGGCGTCGGTGATCGCGTCTTTTTTAGCAGAGCCAGCACAGCTGGTTCCCTGGCTTTTGACCGCACAATCGTTTTGTCCCTTTTTAACAATGCCGTAGCACTTTTCGGATTTTTTCGCGGCCATAGCAGGTGCAGTGGCGGCGGCGAGAGCGATGCCAGCAGCGATCGCGGATGAAATAGCTAAGGTTTTTTTCATGGTTTTCATGGTTTTCTCCGGTTGTGCATAGTTTCGTGTTGAAACATAGTTGCGTGTTGAAACAGATAGTTACTTGTTTAAGTTGCTTACCAATGACCAATAGTATGTCACTGTTTAATATTTAAATAATCACGAATATATAACAATTCTTAAATTGTTGTTTTACAACTTGGCTGTTGAATAGGGCTTCAACAAGCAGTCTAAGGCGTTCGTTTTCCAGTATTTAAAGTTAGTGCCTTATTCCTTGCGAATCTCGGGTTATTGTGTTTGGTTCAGTGTCGCTGGCATGGAGTCGCTGTGACATTCGAAACCAAACAGGCCCCCTGGTTAGGAGGGCCGGCAAAAGTGCTACGAGAGCTCTGGATTGTTGTCGATAAACCGGCGCACCAAGGTTTGTGTGGAGGAATCCCAGTCGCCGGGGATATCGGTGGTGTCGATGGCATTGGCCACGTGAGTGCCTAAAATTTTGCCGAGTTCAACGCCCCACTGGTCAAAGGAATTGATCTGCCACAATACTCCCAAAGTATACACTTTGTGCTCATAGGCCGCGATAACCGCCCCGAGGGTTTCCGGGCTCAGTTTGTCGAGTAATAGCATATTACTGGGTCGGTTCCCCGGATGCACTTTATGAGGTGCCAGGGCGACAATATCGCTGTCGCTTTTACCCTGCGCGCGCATTTCGGCTTCCGAGGTTTCACGATCTCTGCCAGTCATTAATGCCTGGCTCTGCGCTACACAGTTGGCAAACAGGAATTTGTGCTGATGGCCATAAGGGTGGTGGGCAGCTAGGGTAGCGATAAAGTCCACGGGTATTAGCGAGGTGCCCTGGTGCAGCAGCTGGTGGAAGGAATGCTGACCATTGGTGCCTTCGGTTCCCCAAACGATTGAGCCGGTTTGGTAATCCACGCCAATGCCGTCGCGGGTGACGCTCTTGCCATTTGATTCCATTTCCAGTTGCTGCAAATAGGCTGGCAGCAATTGGAGGTGGTAGGCGTAGGGCAGAATCGCTTGGGTGCTGGTGCCCAAATAATTGCTGTACCAGTACATTAGCAAGCCCATAATTGCGGGAATATTGCGCTCCAACGGTGCTTCGGTGAAGTGCTTATCCATGGCGGCCGCGCCGCTGCGCAGTGCGTTGAAGTTGTCCATGCCCACCGCCAGCGCAATGGGAATGCCAATGGCTGACCACAGGGAATAGCGGCCTCCCACCCAATCCCATAGCGGGTAGATGTTTTCTTCGGCTATGCCGAACTCCATCGCTTTATCGACTTTGGACGACATGGCAATAAAATGCTTGGCGAGACCGTTTTCGGGGCAGCCGTTTTCGAGCATCCAGCGGCGAGCAGTGAGGGAGTTTTCCAGTGTTTCTAAAGTGGAAAACGATTTAGAGGCTACCAGGAACAAGGTGCGGGCGGGGTTGAGCGCTTGGCACAGATCGTGGATTTCCGCACCGTCTACGTTGGCCACAAAATGTACCTTTACATGACCGCTATGAAAAGGTGTGAGGGCTTTAACCACCATGCGCGGGCCCAAATCCGAGCCGCCAATACCAATATTAACGACGTCGGTAATGGTTTCACCGCCGTGGCCGAGCCATTTCCCACCATGCACCGCCTCGACTAAGCCGGCCATTTTTTTGAGAGTTTCCTGAACCACTTGGTGTTGCTCAGTTTTGCTTTCTTCGACGTGGCGCAAAGCGGTGTGCAGTACTGGACGATCTTCGGTGTTATTGATCGCTTCACCGCGCATCATTCGGCGAATTGCCCCTTTCAAGTCCGCTTGTTCGGCGGTTTCGAGCAACAGTTTTAAAGTGGCTGCGTCGATAAGGTTTTTCGAGTAATCGAAGCTAAGGCCTGCTGCGTTGAGGGTAAAGCGTGCCGCTCGGTTACTATCGTCTTTAAACATGCCCTGAATTGGCTGGTGCCGGAGCTTTGCAGCCGCATCTTGTAGGCTTTGATGGGTGGTGTATAAATCAGCGAGTTTTTTTGTTTGCATCAGTAGACTCTCTACTTGCTTGGGTTTGTCTTGTTCGAGCACCACTTCGCGGAAAATTTAGCCCGCAAGGTGATGCCCGCTGTGTGACTTTGCGACAGCGCACTGGCTTTCCCAGTTGCTATTCGCTCTTCGTGTTTTGTTTCTCGTTTTTTTGCAGGGCCCTTTGCTTGCGGCACGGATAAACAGACACTTGCAGTCAATCAGTTGCCGAGCAGCGCTGTTGAGCTCTTGTTTTGTGAACTTGGTTAACGAATAAAATTTCAATAATTAAAGTAGCCTTGACCGAGCTGACTTGAAAGAGCTGAATAGTAGCGAGTGAAAACTGGCTAATCTAGGTTGGCGTGTCGCCGCGCTATTATTGCCTATTCTAGCCTGTTGCGTGGGACGAGAGCGGTAAATATTGAACCGATTCGCTTTCGCAGCTTTGGCTTTTCGTCTTATGCCACATTTTGCAAAGTAGACCTTCGACAGTTGCAATGCGAAACCAAGATTGTGTCGCAATCGCTGCGGTTCGCAGCGCACTTTAAAAACGCCCTGTTATCGGCGGTTTTTCTCGCCAACACTGAATGTTAACTGCTACTGAATGTTAACTAACCGCTAATGAAGGTGCCCGCTGCTAGGTGCAAACCGGCTGATAGTTGCTACCCGTTAATAGGTGCCGCCCGCTACTACCCGCTACTAACTACTACTACCCGCTACTAACTAATAGGTGCGCGCCACCGAAAACTCTGCCAGTTCGATCAAGGCGCTCTTGTAAGTTGAATCGTCCAGTATTTGCAGGCATTCTATAGCCGATGTGGCGTGTTGTTTGGCGATATCTTGGGTAAATTCGAGGCCTTGATAGCGCTGCACAATTTGCAAAATTTGTTCAAGATTACCCGTGTCGGATTGAGTAATCGCGGCTTCTATTATCTGTTTTTCATCACTTTGCGCTTTTGACAATGCTTGAATCAGCGGCAGAGTCAGCTTACCTTCGGCAAGGTCGTCGCCCACATTTTTGCCCAGTTTTTGGGTATCGCCGCGGTAGTCTAGGGCGTCATCCACCAATTGAAAGGCTAGGCCCAAGTGGTAACCAAAGCGCTTTAAATGCTCGCGGGTTGGCTTGGGGCTATTCGCAATAATACAGGCAGTTTCGCAAGCGGCTTCGAAAAGCGCGGCGGTTTTTTTGTGGATGACCGTAAAGTATTCGGCTTCGGTAACATCGGGTCGTTTCGCATTCGCTAGTTGCTGCACTTCGCCTTCGGCAATTACGTTGGTGGTATTCGATAAAATATCCATCACCCCCATGTTGCCAATGTTAACCATCATTTGAAAGGCTCGGGAATAGAGGAAATCTCCCACCAGCACACTGGGGGCGTTTCCCCAATTGGCATTGGCGGTAGGGCGTCCGCGCCGCAGTGCCGATGCGTCCACCACGTCGTCGTGCAATAGCGTGGCAGTATGAATAAATTCAATGATTGCCGCCAGCGGCAGGTGGTCTGTATCTGAGTAATGCAAAGCCTTAGCCGCCAAAAGCACCAGTATTGGTCGCAGTCGTTTGCCACCGGAATTCACTATGTAGTGCCCGATGTTTTCTACCAGACCGACATCGGACTGGAGCTGTTTGATAATCAGCGAATTTACGGCGTCGAAATCGTTTTGAATAACTGTTTGAAATGAATTCATAAAATTGGTAGCGCGCTGATTATTTTTGCCCAGATGACAAGTTAACTTGCTCGGGGCAAAGCTCAATTAACTGTTTGCGAAATTAGCAAACACGGGTGGTGATTGTTGTGTGTTCTTTGTAGTGATGGAAGTGGCTCGGCGAACTACGCTATTTCAGCCCGCTGGTTGAGTGATCGGGTGAAAATCCCAGGAGCGGTTGGTTTGGCCCGCTATTGAGTTCGGTGCAAATTACCGCTTTGCATGTTTATTCCGGCGTTGCTTAAAAGCTGCTTGTTCCGTGGCGAAGCTCCTCTCATCGACGGGGGGGATGCTATTGGCCGAGTGGTCAGGTGTCAAGGTCAGGCGGGAAAAAGCCTTCGATATCGAAGTGCCGGAAGCCTGGTTAAGCTGTCGCAAGGCTGGTGGCGACAGGATCGTCGCCACGCCAACGCCTTATATTACAAGCTGTTGACAGCGTTGAGGTCGGCAAAGGCCTGCTCTAGGCGTTTGTTCATGTTTTCTTGCCCTTTACGTAACCACACCCGAGGATCATAAAACTTCTTGTTGGGTTTATCCTCGCCATCGGGGTTGCCAATTTGGCCTTGTAAGTAGGCTTCTTTTTCCTGGTAGTAGTTTTTAATACCCTCCCAAGTGGCCCATTGGGTGTCGGTATCGATATTCATTTTAATTACGCCGTAGCCAATGGATTCTTCGATTTCTTCGCGTGAAGAACCGGAGCCACCGTGGAAAACGAAATCGAGGCTGCGCTCGGCAATGCCGAATTTTTCGCTAACGTATTTCTGCGAGTTGTCGAGGATTTTCGGGGTTAGTTGCACGTTGCCGGGTTTGTAAACGCCGTGCACGTTACCGAAAGAAGCGGCGATGGTGAAGCGCGGGCTAATGGCAATTAATTTTTCGTAAGCGTAGGCCACATCTTCAGGTTGGGTGTAAAGCATCGAGCTATCCATGCCGCTGTTGTCGACGCCGTCTTCTTCACCGCCAGTACAACCCAATTCAATTTCTAGGGTCATATTCATTTTATTCATGCGCTCTAAATACTTGGAACAGATATCGATATTCTCTTCGAGACTTTCTTCAGAAAGGTCTAACATATGAGAGCTGAATAGCGGTTTGCCGGTGCGCTCGAAGTGTTTCTCGCCGGCGTCTAGCAGCCCGTCTATCCAGGGCAGCAGTTTCTTTGCGGCGTGGTCGGTGTGTAAGATAACCGGCACACCGTAGGCTTCGGCAACGTTATGTACATGCAGTGCTCCGGAAATGCCGCCCAAAATTGCGCTTTGCTGGCCTTCCAATTTTAGCCCTTTACCGGCGAAAAATGCCGCGCCGCCATTAGAAAATTGCACAATAATAGGTGCTTTGGCTTTGGCGGCTGTCTCGAGGGCTGCATTGACCGAGTCGGTACCTACGCAATTTACTGCGGGCAGGGCAAAGGCGTTTTGCTTGGCGGCGGCAAATATTTTTTGTACATCATCGCCGGTGACAACGCCGGGTTTAACGGCACTTAGAATATTGCTAGGCATAATGAATTCCTACTTCGTGTGTGTTAGTTGAGTGGAGCGATACTTTCAGCAATAGGCTAGCATCAGGCCAGCGCTAGGCGACATTCGGGTTGCCTTTTTTGGCGGCAGCTACTTAAGGCATATTTGTAGCGCATGAGTTTTAGGCCTTGTGAGGATGCAACATAAAGCCTTTGCCGGTGTTGCTTGGCCCTCGTTACTGAGCCCTCGTTAGATCGACTTTTTTCGGCCTTGTCGCGCCCGCGAACAAGCTTACTTGCCAAGAAACGTTAGTCGGTGCAGGCCTAACATCTAAAACTCAAATGCTACGGGTATAGACTCGTTAGCAAGGCCGCGAAAAGTGACAGGGAATGTCGGCTTTTAACTCCGGAAGTTTATTTTGCTTATTATAGAGGCGATTTTGATCATGTCGATGTTTTAAGGTCAACAATCAGTAACTTGCCAAATGGCCCGGCACTCTTTCAAGAAACGCGTCGCTCATTGCCGAATATTTGTTCTAAATTAGCCGATTTTTGGGCGATTGCTGGTCTCGCTAGAGAGTGTTTCCCCTGCTGTGAATAAGGCCTTGTGGCATGCGGCCTGGGGCGCCAAGCTTTAACCTAAATTAATCAGTTGAATCTACTGCGGACGCCCAATGAACTGAAATTAAAGCGTTTTTTTAATTTTTCGACTGCACCCGTAGAGTGACTACGAATTGGCCGAAAAAGTTAAAAAATTCACTCTAATTTCAGCCCCTTGAACGCCCTCGCTGCGATCCAACTGATTAATTTAGGTTTAACCTAAAAAATCCATTGAGTTGACTGCGGGCCAATGGCT
>JAHQVY010000210.1 GCA_019634095.1 Cellvibrionaceae bacterium | reverse complement strand
CATCTGCTGTATAACCTCTCGCTTCTCATCAAACGACTTTAGCCAATGCTCCAGCGTTGTGGCATAGTCTTGACCAAAAAAATACTCGTTACTGCAAACCAAACCGGCTTTGTTGGCCTCTTCCTTAAAGCGCGATGGGCTGGGCAACATACCGCCGGGGAAAATAAAAGTGCGAATAAAATCGGCGCCTTTGCGGTAACTTGAAAAATCGCCCTCGTTCATCGTGATAGTTTGGATCACCGCCTTGCCTTTCGAATTGAGCAGTGAAGCCAGCTTCTCGAAATAGGTTTTCCAAAAACGCTCGCCGACAGCCTCGAACATTTCAATCGACACGATGCTGTCGAAGCGACCACTTTGGTTGCGGTAATCCTCCAATTTTACCTCGGCTCGATCACCCAAGCGCTTCCTGGCGTAATCGTATTGCTCTTCGGAAAGTGTAATTGCTTTTATATCGAAATCCGCACGGCTGGTGGCTCTATCGGCGAGGCCGCCCCACCCGCAACCGATTTCCATCATTTTTCCAGAGTCTGCACCTAAACAATCCAAGATTCGATCGTATTTATTGTATTGTGCCGCCTGCAAGCTCTCACCTTCGTGCCGGAAGATTGCCGCCGAGTAGGTCATGCTGGGATCGAGCCACTCACGATAAAACTGATTACCTAAATCGTAATGGGCATGGATATTTTTGCGACTGCCCTTCAAAGTATTTAAGCGCAGCATATAGCCCAGCGATGCCAGAATTCGCCGGACAGGCTTGCCGATAATCATTTGCTGCATTGCTTTGCGGTTCTCTAGAGCGAGCATCGTCAAACCGGTCAAATCGTCGGTTTCCCATCGCCCCTCACGATAATCTTCCGCTAAGCCGATATTGCCCCTTCGCAAAAAGTTGGTGATAACCCGCCAATCAGTGAGCTCGAGCCGCACCTCTTCACCCGGAGCCCGACCGCCAAAAGTGCGGCTTACCCCATCGGGCGTTACCAGTGTAAGGGTTCCGGCGTGTAGAGAGTCCAGGCGTTTAAGGAGCTGGTTGACAGCGTATTGAATGTTCATAATAATTTAGCAGAATCAAAATAAAAGGATGCTTACGTGTGGATTACATTTTTGCAATGTTCCGTGCTGCGGTGATGTTCGGTTTTGTCTGTTTTGGTTTTGCGAAGTATTTACAGCGCTTAAATACCAGTTTTAAGGCCTGCCAATGGATGAGCAACATTGCGCGAAAGGTAATGAGTGGATGCCCCCAAAATGCTTTGCGCAGCACCTGTTTTGTCATGGGCACTAAAGTACCCACTAAGGCTGTAGTCAACTGCTTGGCACCGGTTTTATCGTGGTAGTTTATCCAGACTCCGCAGGCCTCTTGCTCGAGCTTAAAGCGGAAACTGTAATGGCCTTCGCGCGGCATAAACGGCGATACGTGAAAAACCTTCTCTCCCTCGAGCACATCATGTTTGTCTATAGCGCGGCGATCACCGTGCACAGCAATATACGTGTGGGTTTCACCAAAAGTATTATTAACTTCGCAAATTACCGCTCTGATATTGTCGCACTTATCGAGGCAAAACCAAAAGCTCACCGGGTTAAACACGTAGCCCAGCACGCGAGGCAAGGTGAGAATAATGATGTCACCATCCGCTTCCACAATGTTTTGGTCGTGCAAAATATTTCGCGCCCAACACTCAATGTCACCGCCATCTCGCTCAGCATGATCCCGGTTATGAAAACTCAGCGCTGCAAAGCGGTCTACCGCTAGCGGCAAATGGTTTAATTTCGATAGCGGAAATGCCAGGTAGTACATGCTGTAAAGAAAGCCATTGGCTTTAGGGAACAAACGCCGATGCATGACTTTGCCGAACATCACCGAAGGCTTTAATGCCATGGAATGGGCACCCCCATTTTAGCTGCGATATTCACAGCACTGAGCAGGCCATCTTCGTGGAACCCATAACGCTGGTACGCGCCGCAAAACCAAAGGCCGTCTTGTCCTTGGATGCTATCGATATGCTGCTGTGCTTGAATGGCTTTTGAATCGAATACTGGGTGTGAAAACACATGTTCATCATAGCTCAGTTCTTCACGGGGCGATACCCCGGGATTCAAGGTGACAATAACTGGCTTTGCGCTGCTAATCGGCTGCAAATTATTCATCCAATAAGACAGCGATACCACCGGCTTGGTGTCTTGCTTAGAATCCGACAAATACACCCAGCTGCTCCAACTCTTTTTGCTCTTGGGCATAAAACTCGTATCACAGTGGACCACGACACGATTTTCTTGGTAAGAAAAGGCGCCGATGACATCCTTAAGGCTTTGCTTGGGGTCGGCAAGCATTGATAGTGCTTCATCGGCGTGACAGGCGAAAATCACCTGATCATAAAAAGTGGTATTACCGAGGGTGTCGCTCAACTCAACTTTATCCTTATGGGACCTGACCTTGACAACACCACACTGCAGTTGAATCTGCTGTTTGTAGGTAGCGGTAAGTCGCTCAACGTATTCTTTACTGCCCCCGCGCACGGTGTACCACTGAGGGCGTTTGTTGACAGACAACAGGCCATGATTTTTAAAAAACTGCAGAAATGTGCGCGCCGGGAACGTGAGGATGGTTTCCAGTGGACAGCTCCAAATTGCAGCGCCCATGGCGAGCAGATAATAATTTTTGAACCAGTCGCCCATTTTCAACGCATCGAGGCATTGCCCGAGGGAAATGTCAGGGGAGCTCTCAAGGTACTGTAAAGCTTGTTTATTAAATTTAGTGATATCCAGCAACATACCCCAATAAGCGGGTTTAATTAGGTTGCGCAGAGCAAGCAGTTCACCCGAGGCGTATTCCAGCCAAGCATTATCGATACTGACACCAAAAGACATGCTGCTCTTGACGTAAGGCACCTCAAGTCGATTGAACAAGCCCATTAGGTTAGGGTAATTCCAATCGTTAAACACAATAAAGCCGGTATCTACCGAAAAGTTTTCGCTTGGCGTAACCACGTCTATGGTGCGACTGTGGCCGCCAATATAGGCGTTCTTTTCATATACCGTTATATCGTGGTGTGGAGAAAGAAGATAAGCTGCGCCCAGACCGGAGATACCGGTTCCAATAATTCCTATTTTCATGGTTGGAGTATCTCGCAACCGTCCTTACCGATAAATGACTTAAAAATTACAAAATTGTAATAATTCGCAATCCACCCTTGTAGCTTTCCGCTTTTACCTGGCCACTGTGCAAGCTTACCACTGCAGCTACCAGGCTCAAACCCAAACCGCTGCCAGGCTGGCTGCGGCTTTTATCGGCACGATAAAAGCGCTGAAACAGCTTGTCGAGCTCGCTTAATGTAAACGGCTCGGCACTGTTTTCTATGCTAATAACATTGCGCTCATCTCGTCGGGTGGCACTGATGTTTATCCAGCCTCCCGCAGGAGTGTACTTTACGGCATTGTCTAACACATTAGCAAAAGCTTGAAAAAGTAAATCGCGATCACCGTGAATCGGTGTCGGCTGCAAGTGTCGACTCAGCTGGATATTCTTCTCCTCTGCCAGCGGCTCGTAGAACTCGAGCACATCGAATAGTAGTTGATCGAGCGCTAAGGCGGTAAATTGGCTGCGCTGTTGCTCTGTCTCGATACGCGAGATACGCAGCAAGGCGGCAAAGGTGTTGAGTATTTGATCGGCTTCCTGCAATAACTTAGTAATACCCGGATTCTCCGGTTGCAACTTCTGCAAATGCTCTATGTGGCTGCGCATTCGAGTGAGTGGCGTACGCAAATCGTGTGCAATATTATCGGAAACCTCTCGCACTCCCCGCATTAGCTCTTCAACGCGGTCCAGCAACGCATTTAACACGTTGGCGAGGTTACCCAAATCGTCCCAGCGAAACTTCATTTCTATTCTGCGCGACAGATCGCCCGTATGAATTATTTTTTGGGCAGTTTCGGCAATTTTATTCGTGCCATCGACCACAAACACACTAATCACAAAGCTAACAAAAACCACAACCATCACGAAAACAATGCTGGCAACACCAATACCCTGCATAAAATCAAAATTTTCTGCCATTGCGGTAATATCGACGCCAACCAATAGTTTGTGATGCTCTTTTAGGGTGTGAATCCGGGCGGCATAGCGCTGCCGAGTTTCGCTCAGCTGAAAAACCAGCAAACCCTCAGTAAAAAATTTGGCTGGCTGGGGGAAATTTTCTGGGAGTTTGCCGTGGGGGCCGAGTAACACATAGAGCCGACCGGGATTATGCTTTTTATCGGGAATTGCACCGAGGGCATCGAGGTACTTAATTTCAGAATCAATAACCGCTTGGGTACTTTGCACAAAGTGTCCTTTGGCAAAATAATTAATAAAATATCCCAAGCTCATTGCCACCGCACCGCATAATACCGTAAAAAGCAAGGCCATAAAAAAGCTCGAGCTTTTTGCGTAAGTACGTTGCTTAGGTTTCAATGATGTAACCCGCGCCGCGAACAGTTTTTATAATTGGCTTGTCAAAGCCCTTATCAATTTTTCGCCGCAGGCGGCTAATATGCACATCAATTACATTGGTTTGCGGATCGAAGTGGTAATCCCAAACCTGTTCGAGAAGCAAGGTTCGCGTAACTACCTGCCCTTTGTTTTTCATCATATATTCCAACAACGAAAACTCCCGCGATTGCAACTCGATATCGCGCCCCTGGCGCCGCACCTTGCGAGATAGCAGATCCATTTCCAAATCGCCCACCACCAAGCGGGTTTCCTCTCGCTCACCCTGTTGTTTTTCTGAACGGCGACCGAGAATTTCGATACGCGCTAACAATTCGGTAAAAGCAAAGGGTTTAACGAGATAATCATCGCCCCCAGAGCGCAAACCGCTAACCCGATCATCCACCTCTGCCAGCGCACTTAGAATTAACACCGGCGTAAAACTGCCGGTGCCGCGCAGGGTTTTGACGATTTTCAAACCATCGAGCTCGGGCAACATGCGATCGACAATCAGTGCATCGTAAAACTCTGTGGTTGCGAGGAATAAACCATCTTTACCGCTATAGGCACAGTCTATCGTGTGCCCGGCTTCCTTCATGCCTTTAGCGATAAAATTACTCACCTCCCTGTCGTCTTCAATCAGAAGTAACTTCATAAATACGGCCTCTGAGATATCTAAGTGATTCGAGCATAACCCGGAAGTTTATTTCTCAAGTACCTGTTAAGAATGCCGTTTGGTTTTTTACCAACTAGAATGCCACAAATATGCTAAATCTTTATTCAGCAATTTACTTAACCCTAAAGTTGCATAAATTATCGGTCCAGAACCGCTTCGCTGCTTCTGTAGCACAGCCGGCGCATAGCACGCCAGCGCCGTACTCGATTTTTTCGACTGCACTAAAATGACTTATGCGCGCCGTAAACAAATCTCTGCGCAACCTTAGGGTTACGCTTACGCTCACAAAGAATACAGTTTATTGACTAACTTCGCCAAACCCCAACTATGTCCTTATCAACTATGTCCTTATCAACGATAAATGGACCTGGCCGCGGCCACTACAAGCCCTTTTTCACTGTTGGGCTTGCATAAACATGTGCACCGGCCAACAACGGTTACCGCTGCTGTTACCGCCATGCCTGCGCTTGGCAAAGTGTAAACCATAGTGCCAATCTTCGACACACTCATAAGTTACAAAACACCCGTAATTGTGACTGCCCTGCAAAAGTGCAGCAAAAGAGCAGAAAAAGGGCAGAAAAAGGGCAGCAACACCACTTTATTGCTTGCTGCCCCAAGGCGCAACAATTACACATACATTATGATTGGTTGGCTATATTTTGCTGCCTGTGCAGCGGCTCTGATGCGAGACTGCAATGGTATTGGCCAGACCAGCGATGCGTCGCTGGGTCTATACGCTGGAGGAGGAACAGGGCGAGACTACACTGAATACCACAGCGGCACTTAGGGAAAAACACCAAGAAATTCAGCCGTTTAGAGAAGAAATCGAACGACCTAAAAGCAACAACGAAAGCTTAAAAAGACTTCAGCTCCCACTGCCTGCAGCCTTCAACGGGTCTCACTGATTGACAGGCTGAGCACTCAAAACAAGCT
>JAHQVY010000209.1 GCA_019634095.1 Cellvibrionaceae bacterium | reverse complement strand
AGTTTCCTTTGCTACCGAAGCACCTTGCCAGTCGCGGCTCGCTTTAATATTAAATAAATTAAAACTGCTGCCGCTATCATCGTTGATAATTTTAGAACCCCAGCCAGTCTCCAAGGCAGATTGAGCAACCAAGTAGCCGGCATCAACACCTAGGCGCTGCGCCGCTTTCTCCGCCAGCGGAAGCAAGCCGTTAACAAAGTCTTCCGGGGTGTTAAATTTATTTGTACCTGAAGCTGGCGCCTGTTCTACAGCAGGGTTTGCCGCATTCGCTTGACCAAAGCGTTCCTGGCTTGGCTGTGTAATGGCAGCCCTTGCCGGGTTTAGATAACGATTTTGCATTTGTTTATACAGGGTATCGGCAATGCCGATACCCTTTTTCTGAGATAAGGTCACCGACAATTGCTGATCGTACATATCGCGATAAAAGCCGCTTTCGCTGCTGTTAAACATACTGCCTTCTTCAAATACCGCATTGGCGCTACGCATGCTTTTCATTAAAATATTAATAAACATAGACTCGAATTGCTGCGCTACTTTTTTTAGCGCTTTGTCATCCGATTTTTCTTGTTTAATTCTATTTAAACCGTTTAAATCGGTGTACACATCGGTGGGCGGAGCCGTTCGAGTTAAATTTGCAACGTTAACCATTAAATCACCACTATTTCTGCTTTTAATGCACCAGCCTGTTTCAGCGCCTCTAAAATAGCCATTAAATCTCCTGGCGCTGCCCCTACTTCATTAACCGCTTTAACAATATCATTGAGTGTTGGCCCAGGGCTAAACTTAAACATCGGCCCAGATTTTTCGGTCACTTCCACTTGACTGTCGGGTACAACCACCGAATTGCCCTCACCAAAAGCACCGGGCTGGCTTACCTGCACATCCTCATTCACGGTTACGGTTAGCGAACCGTGAGTCACTGCAACCGGGCTAACCCGCACATGATCGCCAACCACAATGGTGCCGGTTCTCGAATTAATCACAATTTTTGCAGAGGATTCACCCGGCGTAACTTGCAGGTTTTCCAACAGCGACAAGTAATCGACACGCTGCGCCGGATTTTTCGGAGCTTGCACGACAATGGAGGTAGCATCTTGTGGCTTGGCCACACCGGGGCCGAGCAAGTCGTTAATACTATCGGCCACGCGTTTTGCTGAGGTAAAATCGGGAGTATGTAAATTGAGAATAATGCTGTCGTCGCCGCCAAAAGAACTCGCCACCGCGCGCTCTACATTGGCGCCACCGGGAATGCGCCCCACCACCGGTACATTAACCGTTACACGTGAACCATCTCGGCCTTCCGCACCAAAGCCACCAACAATTAAATTCCCTTGAGCCACGGCGTAAACCTTGCCATCCAACCCGCGCAGCGGTGTTAACAGTAAAGCACCGCCACGCAAGCTTTTTGCGTTTGCAACCGACGATACCGTGACATCGATGGTTTGCCCCGGTTTGGCAAAAGCCGGCAATTCCGCATGTACCGCAACCGCCGCGACATTTTTTAACTGAAACCGAGTGCCCTGAGGTACGGTAACGCCGAATTGCCGCAGCATCGCTTCAAAAGATTGTGCCGTAAAGGGCGCCTGGTTGGTTTGATCACCGCTGCCATCCAGGCCCACCACTAAGCCGTAACCCACCAGTTGATTGCTGCGTACCCCCTGAATACTGACGATATCTTTGATTCTTTCCGCAAAGCAGTGTAAGGGCAAAAAGCACAATACAATCACTAGGCAACACCCAGCGACACGGCTACGAAAATCCATTAAAAATTCCACTAAAACGGCCAAATGGGGCTGTTAAAAAAGCGGCCCAACCAGCCCATTCGAGTTGAGTCGGCAAGTTCGCCACTGCCGGAATAAGTAATACGGGCGTTGGCCAATTTGGTGGATACCACGGTATTGTCGAAGGCGATATCATCGGAGCGCACCAAGCCGCTCACGCGCAGATATTCTCCGCCACGGTTTAAGGTAATCCATTTTTCACCGCGTACTTCTAGGGTGCCATTGGGCAGCACATCCGTCACGGTTACCGAAATATTTCCCGAGAGCTGATTGCCCTGATCGGCTCTCGATTCCCCTTTAAAACCCCTATCGGAATTTAAATTGGTGCCTAAGCCTAAATCCCCCAACCCAGGTGCATTGCCAAATAACGTTGAATCACCGTTAACACCCACCTCGCTTTCTTTAATAATTTCAACATTAGTGGATTTTTGCGATGTGGTCCGCTCTTGCAAGACAATGGTAATAATGTCGCCCACTTGCATGGCTTTACGATCGTCGAATAGCATGATGGAACTGTTTTCGCTGTATAGTGAACCATTTTGCGGCGCAACTTGCGCGACACTGGGTGCTAAAACCGGCGCGTAATAAGGGTCGCCCGGTTTTTCCGGGGCATTAACTACACAGCCGCAGAAAATGCCCATTAGTGGCAGCACCGCTAACAATTTAGCCAAGGCTATCGCAGCTTTTAATTCATTCATTTGCTTAAACACGATCTTTACCTAACGGTTAGAGGTTCTGCGTAATAAACTGCAGCATTTGGTCTGAGGTAGACACAATTTTTGAATTCATCTCGTAGGTTCTCTGGGTGGTTATCATGTTTACCATTTCTTCGACAATATCCACATTTGAGCTTTCCAACATACCGGCCTTTAACTGGCCCAAGCCATTTTCTCCGGGTACACCGGGAAGCGGATTGCCACTGGAAGCCGTTTCCACAAAGGTATTGCTACCAATAGCTTGCAAACCGGCAGGGTTTATAAAATTCACCAACTGAATATTGCCAATTACTTGCTCCGCTGGCTGCCCCGGAATTTTCAAACTCACGGTGCCATCTTCACCAATGGTGATATTGTTGGCATCGGCGGTGGTAGTAATGACCGGCTGCAGTAGCTGACCATTCGCATTCACTAATTGGCCTTGTTGATTTAAGTGCAGCTGACCATCGCGGGTATAACCAATGCCGCCGTCGGCTTGCAAAATTTGCAAAAATCCGCGGCCATTAATAGCAATATCTAAGGAGTTATCGGTTACCTCCATACTGCCGGTAGTAAATTGCTTTTGTGTACCCACAACTCTAACACCCGTTCCTAATTGCAAACCGGATGGCAGCTGCGTGTCTTCGGTGGTCTGCGCACCGGGTTGACGTTGAATTTGATACAGTAAATCTTCAAACACCGCCCGATCGCGCTTAAAACCAATCGTCGAAGCATTGGCTAAGTTATTTGCGATAGTGGTTAATTTGGTATCTTGTGCGGATAGCCCGGTTTTACTCACATGCAATGCAGCGTGCATAATTCACCTCAAAGTTAACAATTTTTTATCGACCCTTTACTGACAGCCGTACATTTAGCGACGGGCTGTTTATAATCCTAAATTAGCTGTTTTGTAATAAACGCGCAGATGACTCCGACTCTTCTTTTGCCGCCTGCATAATTTTTACCTGCATTTCATATTGACGAGACAGTTGCATAACCGAAGTGAGCTCATGCACCGCATTGACATTACTGCCTTCGAGAAAACCTGATGTAACGCGAATGCGTGCATCGGCAACCACATCTTCCTCGGCCTCCATACGATGAAATAAACCATCTTCCGCTTTATGGAGTGTTTCCAAAGGCGGGTTAACTAATTTAATTCGGTCCGCCAACACCACCGCCTCCACCCCTTGCTCTAAAGGCACAACGGTAATAGATCCATCGATGGCAATTTCAATTGTTGCCGCAGGAGGCAAAGCGATCGGCCCGCCATTTCCCAATACCGGTAAATTATTGCCGGTTTTCACCATACCGAGGCTATCTACAAACAGCGAGCCCACGCGGGTATAAGCCTCTTCGCCATTGGGGGCTTGCACGGCAATAAAGCCATCACCTTCAATGGCAATATCTAACGCTCGACCGGTTTCCATCATTGGCCCGGGATTAAAATTCGTGGCTGGTCGCTCAGATAACGCGAACGCCCTTGAGGGATGCCCGGGCCCATAAAACACTGGCATACTGCGTGCCTGGGCAAAATCGGCTTTAAAGCCATGAGTGCTGGCGTTCGCCAAATTATTCGCATGAGCAGTTTGGCTAAGCATATTCTGCTTAGCGCCACTCATAGCAATGTACAACGCTTTATCCAAGGTATTCTCCCGTAAATCACAAACATGGAAATCGTCTAACCAACGAAAAAGAACGTTTGCAATACTTAACCAAATAATTCACCAATATATACCCAAAACACTTGAGATTTAGGCCTCATGAGCACGCCCCTTTTTGCCCTTGGCGGTGTTGCTCCGCCTTAAAGAGAATGGCTATTCTGCGTTGTCGCGCCTTGCCAAGAACAAAAATTGGCGCACTCCTAACACCTAAATCTCAAACGCTTTGGGTATATTCAGCTATAAGCGGATGCGTATCGCCATCTACCGGCGCAGTAAACATCAGGTGCTGTAAATTTGGCGAAGTGACTCTTCTGGAGGTTTTTGCAAGTTGGGTGCCAAGTAAGCAATGACTGCTATCTATTCGCTATCCATAGGAATTGAACTTTTACCCAAACCTTGGATAAAGTTTTGGATTTGGAAGTTTTACCGACCAAGATGCAAGCCAGCAGCGCAAGCGGGGAGCGGAAGGTTTTAGAAGGAAATTTATCGCCTTGCACGAAGATTTTTTAGGGCGAAAATAAGTCACGCTCGAGAAAGCCGAAAAAAATTGAGTACGGCGCCAGATATGCTTCTATCGAAGCAGCAAAGTAGTTCTGGCCCGAAAATTTATGCAGCCTTAGGGTATACCCATGCGCGGTTATCGATTGTAAGCGAGGCGCTAGAATACAAGGTGCGGTTTAGCTTACTAACAAGTTGTTTAACACACAAATTAATTGATTCAGCCTGAGGGGTTTTGTCAAATAACTTGAAAAACCGGCTTTTCTACCTTTATTCAAGTCGTGTACCAAGGCGTTGGCGGAGAGCGCAACAACCGGAATATCTTTGGTAATCGGGTCTTGTTTTAATACACTGAGGCATTCAAAACCATCTAAATCGGGTAGGTTAATATCTAAAATAATTAGATCTGGCGATGAGCTGCGTGCGAGAAATAAACCCAGCACAGCTTCACTGGCGATTTTTAGTTGTAATTGAGGATAACGCAAAAAGTTCTGGCTCATTAAACGCTGGTTAGCAGGGTTGTCTTCTATATACAAAATACTTTTTTCGGAGGTGATGTTCAGCACCGGCAACTGTGCGGCCTCAGAGCCTGCACTTGCATCGGCTTTGGCGCTAAGATTTTGCTTTTCGCAAATTGGCAATTCAACCCAAAAACGACTGCCGGTATGAAGTTCACTACTGAAGCCTATAACGCCACCCATACCTTCAACCAGCTGCTTGGTAATTACCAAGCCCACCCCAGTACCTTCAATACCGCTGAATTCTGCGCCCAGCCGATTAAAAGGCTGGAAAATATCACCTTTGCACTCTTCGGGTATACCTCTACCGGTATCTTCGATAATAAACCGCAACTTACCCTCGCAGTTCATTTCAAAACTTACCTCAATATGCCCACCTTCCTTGTTATACTTTATAGCGTTGCCAATTAAATTAATAAAAACTTGGCGCAGGGCTGTGGCATCAGCAAACAGGGTTATGTCGTGTAAATTATTTGTTTCAACGCATAATTTAATTTGCTTTTCTTCCATTTGCGCGCACAACAAGTTGAACACCTCACGGATAATACGCAGTGGCATAATTTCTTCTATAGAGTACGAACGTTTACCCGCCTCAATTTTTGATAGTTCCAACACCTCGTTAACCAGGGCCAACAAATGTACACCAGCTTTTTGTATTTCTTGAATATTCACCTTCTGATCGCGGGTTAAATTACTCGCCCCATCGAACCACTCTGAAAAACCGATAATGGCATTTAAAGGGGTTCGCAACTCGTGACTAATTCTCGACAAAAATTCCGACTTCGCTTGGCTTGCGTGCTCAGCCTTTTCTTTTTCTTTTAATACCCGCTGCTCGGCGATTTTAAGTGCGGTGATATCCATATTGGTGCCCGACATTCTCATCGGCTTCCCGTTTGGATCAAAGTCCATATGGCCGCGAGCGCGAATCCAACACCACTGATTATTTTTACCCCGCACCCGATACTCCACATCAAAGGAGCCTTTTCCTTTAATATGGTCATGGAGTACTTTATCGAAGCGCTTTCTATCTTCTGGGTGCATGCGATCGAGCCAGGCATCAAAACGATCGACACCGAAATTCACCGCATCATCGTCGTCGGTATAACCCAAATGCTCCCAGCAACGACTGGAATATTGAAAATTAGGCTTACCAGCAGGGCCTGCTGACCATTCCCAAATACCGTCGTTGGAAGACTCGATAATTCTGGCATGCCGGGCTTCTACCACCTGTAAGGCTTGCTCGATTTGCTTCAAGCGGCTCACATCTAATATAATACCAGAGGCAAATTTTACTCTGCCATTGTTATCGCGCACCGCATCAATACGCACTTCCGCCCAAATATAGCCACCCGTTTTTTTCTTTATTCTAAAAATCGTTTCATTCCACACAGCACCTTTTAGAAATTTGCGGAAGTGGTGTTGCATAATGGGCCTGTCTTCATGGTGCAAGTAACCCATCAAATGCTTAGGCTGGGAAATAAAAGCCATATCGGATTCGTGGTAACCCAGAACCTGCCAAAACCGCGCATCCCAGGTGACTATTGACTTTTCCATATCGCAATCGAAATAACCGTAGCCTTTACTGCCGCGGAATACACGTTCAAACATCTCGCGCATATGCGTCATCTCACTAAGGCGCGCGCGCAATGCTTGCAATTGCGAAGCAGAAATTTGAGCAGCTTGAAAATTACGAAATAGGTTCATAAAAATTAATAGTGACTACTCGAGAGCCGACCACGACACTGCTGCCATGTCGACGCTAACATTCAACCAAAGCTTGCACTTTCGCCGCTCAGGCTGGGCTAACCGCCAGCAGCAACACTAGACACAGCAAACCCTTGGCGGTTTTTATGGAATAATCAAATAGGGTAAGGCGACACATTCCGCCCCCTCATTTAGTATTGCAGTTATATTTAATTAATGCACCTGTTGTCTATAACAAAGATAATATTTTGCGGTTGTATCGACTCTCGCAAGCGAATTGAGCCTCACCTTATCTAAAACATCCTCTCCCTAGCCCCCTGAATAACCAAGCATGTCGAGAGTTTATACCTTTATGTTGAAGCAGCTTGCGCCACAGCCCTGAGGTTACCGCACACATGAAGTGATACTTTTGCCGGCAAAGGCCATAGCGGGGTTATACTTGCGCGATCACCCGCCCTGTAGCGGCGAAGGCAGCGGCAGAGAGGAGTTTCTTTCAGGCACAGAGACTTAGGGTATTAACGGAGCGCGGGAACAGATCCCGCAGATCGTGGGCATTGCGGGTACCCAGCTTGGAACCCAAATGAATCAGTTGAATCTACTGCGGACGCCCAATGAACTGAAATTAAAGCGTTTTTTCAATTTTGCGACTGCGCCTAGTTTGCTCCCAGCAAACTTAATGTAGCTGTCGAGGTGCCGCAACCTGGCTGACACCTCGAACCCAGGTGTCACGGGTCGATATTTTGAATGTTACTCAGGTCTTCTAAATTCTCACCTTCCTTTTCAACAACGATCAGGTCCTCTTTGGACACATTCAACACCATTAGAATATTCGCCGCCACATAAACAGAAGAGTAAGTACCAATAACCACGCCAACAATCAGTGCAATAGAGAAGTTACGAATAAGCTCACCACCAACAAAAAACAGCGCCAACAACACTAACAGGGTAGTTAATGAGGTAATTAAAGTCCGGCCTATGGTTTGCGTCAGCGAAATATCGATGACGTCGCTGGGGCTACTCTTGCGAATTTTTCGGAAATTCTCCCGAATGCGATCGGAGACCACGATGGTATCGTTGAGCGAATAACCGATAACTGCCAAAATTGCCGCCAGCACGGTTAAATCGAAATCGAGCTGTAAAACGGAGAAAATGCCCAGCACAATCACCACGTCATGCGCCAGTGCCGCAACGGCGCCAAACGAAAATTTATATTGAAAGCGCAGCGCGACATAGACCATCACCACCGCCAGCGCAAACAACAAACCAATACCGCCGTCGTCGCGCAGCTCCTCACCAATTTGCGGGCCAACAAACTCCACCCGCTTTAACTCTACCGATGCACTCGCCGCCGAACGCAGCGCGGCGGCAATTTCATCACCTAACTCGGCATCGCTGGTTTGAATCCGCACCAGTACGTCACGCTCACTGCCAAAATTAACCACCACGGCACTGCCGTAGCCGTCGTCTTTTAACTGTTGGCGGATACCTTCTAAATTGGCAGGGTTTTCGTATTTTAGCTCAATTAGGGTGCCGCCAGTAAAATCTAGGCCAAAATTTATACCGTTGACAAACAAGCTAGCAATGGCGGCCAGCAGTAAAATCGCCGAAAACGCCGAGGCGAAATGGCGCTTCGACATAAAACCAATCACGCGCTCAGGCGGTTTGGGGTCTTTCGGTTCAACATTTTTTTGGGTTTCTTGTAATGGCTTATTCACTGTAATTTCCTAGGCTCTAAACCTGCAATTTTTTAACGTTACGGCCACCGTAAATTAAATTAATAATTGCGCGCGAACCCACAATGGCGGTGAACATGGATGTGAGAATACCGATAGCCAGGGTAACGGCAAAGCCTTTTACCGGGCCCGAACCTATGGCATAAAGAATAATAGCAACAATAAAAGTAGTGATATTGGCATCGAGAATGGTGGAGAAGGCTTGCTCATAGCCCATATGAATCGCCCGCTGCGGCGGCGCCCCCGCTTTCACCTCCTCTCGCACCCGGGAAAAAATCAGCACGTTGGCATCCACCGCCATCCCCACGGTAAGCACAATACCGGCGATACCCGGCAATGTGAGCGTGGCGCCAAATATCGACATCACCGCAATAATAAGCACCAGATTAATGACCAGGGCAATATTGGCCGCAAAACCAAACACCCGGTAGTAAACCAGCATCAGTACCAATACCAATATCATACCCAGCTGCACCGATTGCACCCCTTTAGCGATATTCTCGGCCCCCAGAGAGGGGCCAATGGTGCGCTCTTCCACAAAGCCCATGGGCGCTGCCAGAGCGCCCGCTCGCAGCAACAGAGCCAGCTCTGAAGCTTCCTGTGGGCTATCTAAACCAGTAATCTGAAAGCGGCTGCCAAAATTGCCTTGAATAGTGGCGAAGTTAATCACTTTTTTATCGGGCACTTGCGTAAAGGTGATGTCCGGCTTGCCGTTTTCGTCCACAATTTCATTGCGAATAGTGCGAAATTCAATGAACAACACCGCCATGCGGCGGCCAATATTGGGCCCTGTAGCACGGCTCATTTTCGAGCCGCCGTCGCTATCTAGGGTAATACTCACCATGGGCAAACTGGTATCTTGATCGAAGCCCACCTGGGCATTGGTGACGTTTTTACCCGTAACAATACTCTTCTTTAATACCTCCACATTGCCCCTTGCGCGCTGCTCTTCTTCTTTTTTCCATTCATAAGACTCTCGTTGCGACGGCAGCGTCGAGGCATCAGAGGCTAAGCGAAATTCCAAATTAGCGGTTTTACCAATAATCCGCTTCGCCACCGAGGTGTCTTGCACTCCGGGCAACTCAACCACAATACGGTTGCGGCCTTGCCGCTGCACCAGGGGCTCCGACACGCCAATTTCGTTAACACGCTTGCGCAGGGTGGTGAGGTTTTGCTTCACAGCGTAATCTTCTTTTTCCCGGATATAGCTTTCTTTAAGGCGCGCCAACACCAGAAAACGGCCTTCACCATCTTCGGAACGCTGGTATTCTAAATCGGGAAACTGGTCGCGCAGGATCTGGGTAATTTGCTGGCGCACTTCGTCGGAGGGACTGACAATATTTAACTCGTAACTGTTTTTTGTAATGCGCACCCCGCGAATGCGCTGGCTGCGAATTTCCTTTTCCAGGGTATCTTCTATGCTTAGCATATCTTCGCGCAGCACTTTTTCGGTATCCACTTGCAGCAAGAAGTGAACCCCACCAGCGAGGTCGAGGCCCAGCTTCATGGGGCCAGCTCCCATGCTCAGCAGCCAATCGGGGGTAGTTGGCGCCAAATTTACCGCCACGATGTAGTCCTCCCCCAGCAATTTAGCCACCTGGGACTGCGCCTTTAACTGGTCGCCTTTATCGTTTAGGCGAATCAACGCACTGGCATCGCCAAGCTCACTGGCTTTTACCGAAACACCCTCCGCTTCCAGCGATTTCACAGCCTTATTTAGCACTGTTTCGGTAACCGAAAAGGCCGCCTCGCGGCCGCTAATTTGTACGGCGGGATCGGGTGGATAGATATTGGGTAGCGCGTAAATAACGCCCAAGCATAGAGCGACAATGAGTAGGAGATACTTCCACAACGGGTAGCGATTCATACAACAATCCAAGGGCCGCGAAGTAACTTAACGGGAAGCGGTTCGCTGGCAATTTAAGTTAAGAGATTATTTAATTTCAATATGGACTTTTTTATACCGCCAACCGCCCCACCCACTTTACTCGCTCCCGCCTATTTAAGAGCGGCCTGCACTTGCAAAAAGCGATTACCACCAGCGAATAAACACATCAAGTGGAGGGTATGTGAAGCTCTGTTATGTTAACGGGCGCGGCGTTTGCTCCCCTTAGCCACTCGGCTAAAGCAGAACCTGCTGACACTCGTCACATCACAAACTGCCCATAAATACGGCGAAGGATTATACCCATAATTAGCAAGCTATATGAGGGTAAAGCCCCGCTCTTCAAGCAAAGTCTGCTCGAGATTGTGCACCCGCGAAGGCTTAGGCGGACTGTTTATCCACTTGGCGGGCGTAGAAACGCTTTACGTAGTTCTGTAAATCATTGGTTTCAATCGCCTTTCTCAACTCGGCCATCACTATTTGGTAATGTCGCAAGTTATGAATGGTATTTAACTGGGCGCCCAATATTTCACCACATTTATCTAAATGATGCAGATAACTGCGGCTGAAGTGTTGACAAGTGTAGCAGTCGCAGTTGTCATCCAAGGGCGAGGTGTCGTGGCGATGGCGGGCATTGCGAATTTTCACCACGCCCTGCGTGGTGAATAAATGCCCGTTGCGCGCATTGCGGGTGGGCATCACGCAGTCAAACATATCCACACCTTGGCACACCCCATTGACAATATCTTCCGGCTTGCCCACACCCATTAAATAACGCGGCTTTGACTGCGGCATGCGCGGTGCCAAGTACTGCAAAATACGCTGCATATCTTGTTTCGGCTCGCCCACGGATAAACCGCCAATGGCGTAGCCGTCGAAGCCGATGGCTTGCAAACCCGCCAGCGATTCACCGCGCAAATCTTCGTACATGCCGCCTTGCACAATACCAAACAGCGCCGCCGCATTGCCCTGATGCGCCTGTTTACTGCGTTGCGCCCAGCGCAAACTTAGCGCCATGGATTCTCGCGCCTCGCTGGCAGTGGCCGGGTACGGGGTGCACTCGTCAAAGATCATCACAATATCCGAGCCGAGATCGCGCTGTACAGCCATGGCGCGCTCTGGGTCGAGGAATACTTCACTGCCATCAATGGGGGAGCGAAATTTCACCCCCGCCTCGCTAATTTTGCGCAGGTCTCCCAGGCTGAACACTTGGAAACCGCCAGAGTCGGTGAGAATGGGCCCGGACCACTGCATAAAATCGTGTAAATCACCGTGGGCCTTTACTACCTCGGTGCCGGGGCGCAACATCAAGTGAAACGTATTGCCCAAAATAATTTGCGCCCCCGAAGCGTGAATATCCCGCGGCAGCATGCCTTTTACGGTGCCGTAGGTGCCCACCGGCATAAAAGCCGGCGTTTCCACCACGCCGCGCGGAAAGTGCAAGCGGCCCCGCCGAGCTTCGCCGCACTGGTTAACAAGTTCAAATTGCATCGATGATTCAGTCAATTCAGGCCCCTATTTCGCTTCGCCTTGAGCAGCTTGTGGGTTGATGGTTAGTAGCATGGCATCACCGTAACTAAAAAAACGGTACTGCTGTACCACCGCTTCGCGGTAGGCGTGTTTAATCGCCTCATAGCCCGCGAAGGCCGACACCAGCATCAGCAAAGTGGATTCGGGCAAATGGAAATTAGTAATTAGGGCATCCACCACCTGAAAGCGATACCCCGGATAAATAAAGATATCGGTGTCGCCCTCATATGCCTGCAACCCACCGCCGCGCGCGGCGGTTTCCAAGCAGCGCACGCAGGTGGTACCCACTGCAAACACCCGCTTTCCCCGGGCCTTTGTAGCGCGAATTTGCTCACACACCGCTGCGCTAAGCTGCATATATTCCGCATGCATTTGATGCGTGGCAATGTCATCCACCCTCACAGGCTGAAAGGTACCTGCCCCCACATGCAAGGTAATAAAAGCGATGTTCACACCAAGCTGCGCAATGGATTCCATTAACTCGTTATCGAAATGCAAGCCCGCCGTGGGCGCCGCCACTGCCCCCTGCTGGGAGGCATACACGGTTTGGTAACGCTGTTCATCGAAAGCTTCATCGGCGCGATCAATATAGGGCGGCAACGGCATATGCCCGTGGCTTTGCAACACTCCCAGCACCGACGTTGCCGGCGGAAACGCCAACTCGAATAAGTTACCCTGCCGGCCCACCACCACCAGCTCGATACCTCCTTCTAACACAATTGCCGAACCGCTCTTCGGCGACTTACTGGCGCGCAACATAGCGAGAACCCGCTGCTCACCCAGAATGCGTTCCACCAAAATCTCCACTCGCCCGCCGGAGCGTTTGTGAGCAAACAAGCGCGCTGGAATCACCTGTGTATTGTTAAATACCATTAAATCGCCAGGTGTCACATAGCTCAAAATATCTACAAAAGTGCGATGATCAATAGCCCCAGAAGGGCCATCCAGCACCAACAAACGGCTATTGCGCCGCTGCTGTGCGGGGTATTTGGCTACCAATTCTGCGGGAAGTTCGTAGTGGAAGTCTTGTCTTTTCATAGTAACCTTAACCACAAGGCCTGCGGCAAATGGCAAAATAGTTTGCGAGGTATACAATAATTCACGGCAAAATAAAGCGGGCAGATTAAAACAAAATGCAGTTAAAGGCCACGCCCGCTTGACCCAGCTAAAAGCGCTGTTATAATTCGGCGCCTTGTTAGTTGATGGCAGTGGCCGCACAGCAGGCAATACGCTTTTCACAAGCCGCCTTAGCCCAGCCATTAGCGAGCAAAAACTGACCAAAATGCAGTGCCAGAGTGGTGAAATTGGTAGACACGTCGGATTCAAAATCCGATGCCCTTAAAAGCGTGCCGGTTCGAGTCCGGCCTCTGGTACCAAAGTATTAAATCAGGTCATTTCCTAACCAATACTTTTCCTTCCCTTTTTATCCGTAACTATCTGACGCAAAAGACTTTTTCTTGAGTTTAGGCAAAACAGCTCCTGTCTGAAAAATGTGCATCTTTCCGGTTATTTCCTGATCATTCCATTGGCATTTACACACTATTTACACACACTTTTACACACTTTTTGGGTGTTGATGGAGGACGTGCAATGGCATCGTTTAAAAAGTTAAATTACTCCCGGCTTAGCCGGGAGCTT
>JAHQVY010000208.1 GCA_019634095.1 Cellvibrionaceae bacterium | reverse complement strand
TTTTGAGAGTGATTTTTTTAGGCGTAGCGACTTTGTCACCATGACTCGCTTTCAAGAAAGTCAGCAGTGTTTGTTTTTCTTTGTCAGACACCTTATCGTCCGCTGCTTCGTGATTTAATCCTGCCTGTTTCATTTGTACCAGGATTCTATCTACGGTAGCTCCAACAGACTTGGCGAGTTCACTTACAGTTACTTCTGCCATAAATTGTCTCTAATCTCTTTAAAATGAATTAACTCAATGACAACCGGGGACAGCGAGTGCCCCGGTAAAAAAAGCGATAGGTTTTGATTGTTATGTCCGAATCAGCTCGCTGCGAACCAGGGTTCGCGGGCCTTCATAATGAGAGCTGCAGCTCTCGTTTCGTCCATCCCTTCAATATCCATCAGCTCGTCAACCGACTGTTCCGCTAGGTCTTCCATTGTGACTACGCCCCTGCTTGCCAGGGTATTTGCCAGGATTTCGTCCATGCCTTCCATGGTAAGCAAATCTTCTGCTGGCTCGACAGTCGCGCTCTCTTCTTTGCTCGCTAGGGCTTGCGAAAGCAGGGCATCTTTGGCTCGCGAGCGCAATTCGGTGGCGATGTCTTCGTCAAAACCGTCAATGGAGAGAAACTCTTCCATTGGCACATAAGCCACTTCTTCCAAGCTTGTAAACCCCTCATCAACTAACACCTCGGCCACATCTTCGTCGACATCTAAGGCGTTCATAAAGACTTCTTTGGCACTGCCGGCTTCCTGCTCTTGCTTCTCGTTCCATTTTTCAATGCTCATGACATTGATATTCCAGCCGGTTAGCTCGCAAGCAAGACGCACATTCTGTCCGCTGCGTCCAATCGCCTGCGCCAAGTTGTCTTCTTTTACCGCCACATCCATGGCGTTGGTCTCTTCGTCTACCACAATAGATTCTATTTCTGCGGGCGCCATGGCATTGATAACAAACTGGGCCGGAACATCGTCCCAAAGTACGATATCAATACGCTCATTAGAGAGTTCATTGCTCACTGCTTGAACTCTCGAGCCACGCATGCCCACGCATGCGCCCACAGGGTCTATCCGACCATCGTTGGTGCTCACGGCAATTTTGGCTCTGGAGCCTGGGTCTCTGGCAGCTGCGCGCAGCGAAATCACTTCTTCCGATATTTCTGGCACTTCAATTTTGAAAAGTTCAATCAGCATTTCTGGGCACGCGCGACTCAGATATAACTGCGGTCCGCGCGCTTCGGGTCGCACATCCATAAGCAGGGCCCGCACTCTATCATTCATGCGGAAAACTTCGCGACCTACTAATTCCTCTCTCGGCAGCAGACCTTCCGCATTGCTGCCCAGGTCAATAATAATATTGTCGCGAGTCACTTTTTTAACAATGCCAGAAATCAGCTCGCCTTTGCGGCCTTCATATTCGTCGACTATTTGTGCGCGCTCGGCTTCTCGAACTTTCTGTACAATAACTTGTTTCGCAGTCTGTGCCGCGATACGACCGAATTCAACGTTTTCTACCACTTCTTCGTAAACGTCGCCGGCTTGCAGTTTTGTATCTTTTTCGTGGGCTTCTTCTATGGTGAATTGAGTGCCCAATTCTGCCAAGGTGTCGTCGTCCACCACTTCCCAGCTGCGCACGGTAACATAATCGCCAGTTTTCCTGTCGATTATAACTTTAATGGTCGAATCTTCGTCGTAACGTTTTTTGGTGGCTGTGGCCAGCGCTGCTTCGATCGCCTGAAAAATAACATCTCGATCGACGCCCTTTTCATTAGAGACGGCATCTGCCACCAACAGAATTTCTTTTTTCATAGAGTTGCCTCAAACTTCCTCTATTCTACTTAAGTGAATATCAACTCAAACAGAGCTATTCGCGCGCAATTTAGCTAAATGTGGGAACCACCTTCGCCTTTTCGATTAGCTCGTAGGGCAGCAAATATTCCTCTCCATCCACTTCTAATATGACTTCATCTTGTTCGATGCCCTTGAGTAGGCCTTTAAAATTACGGCGATTTTCAAAACTCACTCGCAAACGTAGCTCTACTTGGTTTCCTGCATAGGCGGCAAAGTGAGCCAGCTTGTACAGGGGACGGTCTAGGCCCGGCGAAGACACCTCTAAGGTATATTCGCCGCTGATGGGGTCCTCAACATCTAAAATACTGCTTATCTGGCGGCTGACTTTTTCACAGTCTTCCACCTGAACCCCTCCGGGTTGCTTCTCTATATAAATCCTCAACAGTGAGTTTTTACCTTGTGGGCGAAAATCAATGCCCCAGAGCTCACAGCCGAGCGACGAAATAGCCGGTGAAAATAATTGTTCTAGCTGAGAAATTTTACCGAGCATCACCGCATCTTCTTGCTGCTAAAAACACAAACAAAAAATGGGCGATACGCCCATTTTCACATTTTCCCCGGGGCGTTGACCCAGGGTTGTGACCTTTGCTGCGCCAACCCCTACACGAGTCGGGGTTGTCCCCACTACATTAGGCTACATCGCCTACCTCACATAATAAAAAACCCCAGATAGGGGTTAATAACTCTGCCAATGCCTGCAACCGCAGTCCGCAAAAAACACAAACTCGGTTCTATTCTAGCAAAATGACCAGCAAGCGTTCAAAAAGAAAGAGTGCGGCGCTTGTTAACGAAAGTGAAGGCAAAATAACAATAACCTTTCTCCAACGTCGCAAAGCTCGATAGGTGTGGCTAAAAAAGTAGATACGCTTTGCCACTCAACTGACTCGCCGTTTCGGGAGTCTGTTACTTTGACTGCCCATGCAACGCCGATTTGCTATGTTGTGCGCTGGTGGGGCTCTGACGATGCCCCGAAATCCGAGATGGCGTCTGTACATGTCCACCTGCTTTGGCTACTTTTGCGAAATTTTAATAGCCTTCGTGGCAGAAGGGCCCGGATTATAGCAACAGGCCTACACAGATATCAATGCTGCACTGGCTTTTATTTCGTGTGACTATTTAACCGGTTAACCGGTCCCATAGCAAAGCATCCGCAGCTGCTGGGCTCGCCGTTTACCATTTATCTGCAGGCAGCTTTTCGCCGCTCGATGCCAGGCTCAAGTTGCCATCGTTAACTTGTGCTCCTTGGGCTGTGGCCTGCAGTTTAAAGCAGGAACTGATCGGACAACTCGAGGTGGCGGCGGCTACCTCTAAGGCATAGTAGCCCTCGCTCGAATTGGCGGGGTCTGCAGTGAAGCCCAGCGCGGTCATATCCGTGGTATAGGTTTTGTTGGTGTAGAAATAAGATTCCATTTTAGAGGCGGCATCTAACAGCGCTGCCTGGCCGTCACTGCGGCGGCCTTTCTCTGCCGAGCTTTGAAAAGATGGTAGGGCAATCCCCGCAAGAATTGCCACGATAGCCACCGCGATGATCAGTTCAATTAAGCTAAATCCGCGCTGTGTGTTTTGCATAACGTGTTCCTCGGTACTCAGCGCAACTGTCGCCAGCTGGATTCGCCGTCGCGCACTTTTTCTCGGTTGTTTTGCTCGATGGAAATAATATTCCCATTAGCGGTTTGAATGATGGCGGTGGTTTTGTTGTCGGTGGTGTAGCCTTCGCCGCGGTGCAAGCTCGGCGAGGTGGCCGGGCTGCTGCCAATATTGATGACATAGCGATTCACCGTATCGCTGGGGTCTTGCGTAACTATCGGTTTTTCCGTCGCAGTGCCTGTAAGCGTGTTCACGACATAGAGGTAAGCGTCTCCATCGATGGCACATTCGTCGAACACCGGGTTGTATGTGGTGTAGCTGAGCGTTCCAGCGAGGGCAGTAGATGCACCGAAGTTTCTTTCACCCGCGGCGAAAGTGCGCCGCCAACCTGTGAGATAAGCCACCGGGTCATTGAAGTTGCGCATTCTATTTTCCAAGTCGAATATGTTGGCATCGCTTGCTAACGCAGGGGTCAGTGCGGGTACTGGGTCCAGTTGCGCGGTGTCCGTTTCTACGGAGATATTGCTGACATCGATGATTTTACTGGTGTCGAAACTGCCAAGGGTAAAGACGCCGCTGGGCGTTCGGGGTTCTTTCAATCCGTAGTAGTAGTTTTGGCTGTTATCCAGATTGTCCGTGGCGGTGAAATACCGCCCAGTGCCAAAATAAACCCATTTGTTGAGACGTTTGTCGGAGGCCAGTGTTACCGGTGCGGTGATGGGGCGCCCCACGTCTATCATTTCTTGCGGGGCCCAGCTGTTGAGGGGGCTTGGCGCGGCACCTGTTTCAGCTTGGGTCACCATGCGGTAGAGCTTGCCGCCCCAGTTGGTTTCATCGCCGTTGACGGTGCCGAAGTACACGCTGTCGGTGGTGAAGTTATCCAGGCCGAAGTCGACGGAAACTAAGTCGGAAATAAGGCTGTTGGCATCTCCCAGGCTCACAATACCGCTGCCGCTCGTGCCGAATCCGCTTGGGAATATTGCTGCAGCGCCCGATGCAATGGCTTTTAAATCCAGCAGGAACAGCTTTGCGTTTTGTGTGCTTTTAACATCGGCGAAGCCGGCCGCATCGGTGTCTGCCCCGGAACCGACTAACAAATACCAATCGCCATTACCTTGTGCATCGGTGCCCACGGTAATGGGGGCGGGGCTTGCGGTGGTGAATCCCAGATCTGGATGGGAAAACTCCAGCATCAGTTTGGGTGCTTTGTCTGGGTTGGTAATATCGAAGATGGCAAAGCTTGAGCGCAGAGTGCGAGAGTCGCTGCTGGTGCTATCTAAATCAGCGTCGACAGTGACTTCGCCGCCTCCCAAACGCATGCCCACCACGAGCACGGTGCCCCAGCCTCCGGGGTGGTCGGCATCGGCTGTAAATATTTTAGCGTCGAAAATACGCGGCTTGAGGTCGACAAAATAGAGGTGATCGGAGGAGACGGAGCCGTAGTTTTCTCGCGTCAGGTATTCCAAATGTGGCAGGCCGTGGTAGGGCACATAGGCCCACATCTCCGCTCCCAAATCGTAATTGGTGGTGGAGCCGGGCGAGCTGCCCTGTGCGCCGAGAAATTGCTTGGTTTCCGAGTCGTACCAACCGCCGTTAAAGGCGTGCAGCATGCCGTCGTTGCCGCCGGCATAGACCATTTGACGGCGGTGACGGTAGTGATCAAAAAAGGTGCGGTAGCTGGTGCTTTCATAGAGGAAGTCGAGGTTCTCGGAGGGGCGGCCTACGATGGTGGGCGTCGAGTAAATCACATCGCCCAAGCGCATGGTCTTGCCCTCGAGCTGGCGCGAGCGCAGGCCATTGGAGTCCTGGCCGCGAACCCACTCGATAACCGCATGGGCTCTGTCGATATCCGTGTCAATTAAGCCCGCAAGGCTTGCGGGGAAACTCGCTGTGCCAAACTCCACCACTTCGTTGCTGCGAATAGTGCCGCTGGCGTCGCTGTCGATGCCGGTAATAATGTAGCGCCCCCCAGAGGTGCTGGTGTAACTGCGTTGATTAACGGATTGCAAATCGCTGAGTGCATTGAGCCAATTGGCGCCGCTCCACAGGTAGTCGATATCGAATAAATCGAGATTAAATACCGCGTCACTGCATGCGGCGTATTGATCGGCAGTCGGCTTGGTAGCAAGTGTGTTGGACAACTTAGCGCGCACGATTTTTTCGGTTTCGTTGCTGCACATATCCAAATAGGGGTCCGCCGAGGGCGCTTCCAGTGTCTGGTCACCATCGTCCTGACGGAGATTGCCGGCGTCGTCGATCATCAAGGCGTGCACGTCGCCTATCCAGGTCACTTCCTCTTCGCCACTGGAAACAAAGGGGCGGAATATCGCATTCACCACACTGCCTTCCCCGGAGCGAGAGGCCGCGATGACGGAGGAGGCACCGCCGGTCGCGGCGCGGGTCACAATATCCTCGAAGGCGGCGTTGAGCTCTTCCACTAAGCGTTCACCGTCGTTGGCAAAATAGAAGGCGTCGGGGTTGCAGTCGCCATCTTCGTCCCACTCGTTTTCACTGCAGCTGCCGTTATTGATGTAGTTGATAAAGTTGGCGGGGTGGACCGGGTCGGGGGCCAAGTCTTCGTCTTTGTCGACAAAAGCACCGTTGGCGGCGGCTTCTCGCATGCGCCGGGTGCTGCCGTTGTTGGACTCATTCTCACCCAGAGCTGCATACACGTAGTAGCTGATAATCTCCTGATGGCCTTCCATACCGGGCTCGGTGCGGCAATCTTGATTGCGCAGCATTAAGGCCAGGTCATCGAGCATATCTTGGGGGCCGAAATTGCCGGAATCGTCATTGATCAGCGGCGGGTGACCCGATCCGTCAAAATCTCTGTAGGGTTCACCGTCGTTAAAGTGCAGTACAAAAGATTTGGCGCAGGGCAGCACACTGCCAAACTCTTCGTA
>JAHQVY010000207.1 GCA_019634095.1 Cellvibrionaceae bacterium | reverse complement strand
GCCAGCCAGAATCTATCGCGCAGGCCGAGCAGTTGGCGAGAGGCCTGGTGGCGGACGTAGACTTAAAAAAATACGACATGTGAGGCACCGCATTCGCAAGGTATTTTTTAAGTAAGGGGGGTGCATGAAGTAAATTCCAGAATTTGGCGCCGATATAAGTCTCGCTGCTTAGGTTTAAAAAGGTGAGCATAGTCGCTCTATACCTCAAATAACTAACACAAGGAAAAAAATGAAAACTCAATTGCTCAATTTCTGTAAACAAAATAAGTATTTTTTTGTATTTATTGCCCTGATGTTCGCCTTTCGCAGCGCTATTGCCGACTGGAACGATGTGCCCACCGGGTCGATGAAGCCCACCATAGTCGAGGGCGATCGCATTTACGTGAATAAAATGGCTTACGATTTGCGTGTACCCTTTACCCATGTCTCCCTGTTAACTATCGCCGAGCCGCAGCGGGGCGATATTATTGTGTTCGAATCGCAAGCCGCTGATAAAAGGCTGGTAAAGCGTGTCATTGGTTTGCCCGGCGACATCGTTGAATTGAGGCAGAACCGCCTATTTATCAACGGCCAAGCGCTGGTATATTTAAATCTTGCAGAAAATAACCAAAGCATCGATAAAATGGAATTCTTAGCGGGTGCGGAATATACAGTGCGCACTGCTAAAAATGGCTCGCGGCTATCGAATTTTTCGCCGATAAAAGTGCCTGCTCGGGCTTATCTCGCCCTGGGGGATAACCGGGATAACAGTGCCGATTCAAGAATGATTGGTTTTGTGCCGCGAGCTGAAATCGTGGGCAAGGCCACGCATGTGGTGTTTTCTCTTAACTATGACAATTATTTTCTACCTCGGTCAGGTCGATTTTTTCATAATTTATAGCCAGTATTTTTTTGGGAAGCTTGTCAGTTGAGTTAACCTTCGCAAGATTGTCAATAAAAAAATGCATGGCTGCATCGGGCGGCAAAAATATTACGGCTTCTTAGTTTGGGGGCCGTATGCAAAACTGCATAAAGGCAAGCCCGTAAGTAGCGCCTTGCCAAGAACAAAAGCCAAACACAAAATTTGACCTATGCTCAACGTGTCTGTGGTTGGGTATCCCTACCAGCTAAAATCCAAACCTTACCGTCTTTTTACCTTGCGTTAGCCTAATTACCAGGCGTTTATGCTTCCCTAAACCGGTTCTTGCTAAATAAACCATTCACAAAGCAAGTCGCTGCTCTTGGCAAAAACCGGCAAAAAACGGACGTCCGTGAGCAAGCGAAGGCGGACACTTCGGACGTCCGCTACGCTCAAAATTTAATTAAAATGTTAAGCATATCAATCGCTTGTGTCTTGGCACAGCATTTGCCAATACCTCGGTGAGTTCTCGCTTTTACCGGCGACAACAAAATTCTTAATAATTGCAGGGAATGAGGGGGACATCGATGACGGGCACAGGCTTTGTGGTTAAACATCCAGACACATCCGTGAATCAACAAAACAACCTGCAGCACAGCCTGTTCTCGCAGCAGAGTCGGGCTGACGGTATCCGCGATACCTTCCAGCAAGACAAACAGCTAAAACCCAACAAAAAGCGAGCTATTTGGCTTTACCTTAGTGCGTTCGGCGCAGCCCTGGTATTGGTATGGTTATGTGCCCCGCTATTTGCCGCTTGGTTTTCTCAAGATACTTTTGTGTCGCGCAGCACCTTGCGTTTTGCCTCGGTGGGCAGGGGGCCATTAATTCGCGATGTCGCGGTTCAAGGCAGCATTGTCGCCGCAGACAGTCCCACCCTGTTCGCTCCCAGCAACGGCCAACTCACGCTTATGGTGGAAGCCGGTGAGCCGGTAAAAGCCGGCGACCTACTCGCTCGTTTGCAAAGCCCTGAGTTGCGTAATCGCTTTGCCCAAGAGCAATCATCCCTGGCGAGCATGGATACTGCGCTAAAGCGTTTGGCTTTGCAAAATCGTCGCCAGCAACTACTCAATAAGCAGCGGGTAGATTTAGCCGCGTTAAATTTGCAAAGTGCCCAGCGCGAATTTGAACGGGCGCAACAGAGTTGGCAGCAACGTTTAATTAGCGAGCAAAGCTTTGCCGCTGCCCAAGATAACTACCAAAGAGCCCAAGTTGAAACAAGGCATATCGAATCGGAATCTCGCCTTAACAACGAAAGTTTGCAATTTGATTTGCAAGCACAGCAGCAAGAGCGCCAGCGACAAGCGCTGCAGGTAAAAGATTTGCAACGCCAGCTGGCAGCGCTCGACATTATTTCACCGGTTACCGGTATGGTGGGCGAGCTGCTAACCCAACAACAGGCGCGGGTAGAAGCGAATGCGCCGCTGTTGTCGGTGGTGGATCTTTCTGTGTTAGAGGTGGATGCCCGGGTAGCCGAAAATTACAGCGGCCAATTGCGGGTGGGCATGGTGGCGCAATTGCAACTACCCGGCGCAAACTACCCCGCTTTTATTCGCAATATTGCGCCGCAAGTAGAGGGCGGGCAAATTGCTCTGCGCCTGCGCTTTAAAAACGCTATGCCGCCGGGTTTGCGGCAAAACCAGCGCCTTTCTGGCCGAATTATTATGCAGCAAATCGCCAGCACTTTAAGGGTGGAACGCGGTGGGTTTTTGCAGGCCGATGGCGGCAACTTCGCTTACAAAGTACAAGGAGAAAAAGCCCAGCGGGTGCCGATTCGCATTGGCGCTACCTCAATAAATTATATTGAAATTCTCGCGGGGCTAACAGAAGGCGACACGATTATTGTTTCCAACACCCAAGCATTCGATGCCGCGCAAAGCCTGCATTTGATTGACTATTAACGCTAAAGAATGGCGATAGCAACCAATTTTAAGGGGGCGCTGGGCCAGGTTGCTGCACCTTCAATATTCTCGTGAATAAATACCATTAAATTGCAAACACTAGAGGAATAAATAATGTTAAAAATGCAAAACCTAAGGAGCGTTTACCGCTCAGATTTGGTAGAAACTCATGCGCTGCGCGACGTTAACCTGGAAGTGGAAGCCGGTGAATTTATAGCGGTTACCGGGCCTTCCGGTTCCGGTAAAACCACCTTTTTAAATATTGCCGGGCTACTCGATACCGCCACCTCGGGCGATTACTTCCTCGAAGGTCAAAATGTAAGCCAATTAAAAGACAATGTGCGCTCAAAAATTAGAAACGAAAAAATTGGCTTTATTTTCCAAAGTTTTAATTTAATTCCCGAATTAAATATTTATGAAAATATTGAAGTGCCCTTGCGCTATCGCGGTTTTAACGGCCGCCAACGACGACAGCGCATTGTGCAAGCTATGGAATTAGTAGGTATTGCCTCGCGCAGCAAGCATTTGCCGGCACAACTTTCCGGTGGGCAGCAACAGCGCGCCGCCATTGCCCGCGCATTAAGCGGTGAACCGCGGTTTTTATTGGCCGATGAACCAACCGGCAACTTGGATTCCCTTATGGCACGCCAAGTGATGGAGTTACTCGAAACCATTAACCAACAGGGCACCACGGTTATTATGGTGACTCACGACCCCGAACTGGCACGCCGCGCCAAGCGCAATGTGCAATTACTCGACGGCGAGGTTTCCGATATGCAACAGCCCTATGCGGCGAGTTTACGCGCCGCTCAACCACCGCAAACACAACAGCGCACCAGCGTTTAGGAGGGGGTATGCTGCTGCGTTATTACCTGCTTTTAGCTAGCCAAAGCCTGCGCCAAGCGCCGGGTATCACCGCATTGGTGGTGGTTGCCATGGCCCTCGGTATTGGCGTTTCGATGACGATTTTTTCCACTTGGCATTTAATGTCGGCCGACCCCATTCCGGAAAAAAGCAAACAATTATTTAGAGTATATATCGATAGCTGGAACCCAGAATCTCCTTTTGAGGGTGACCCTAATAAACTGCCCTACGATCTCACCTTTCGCGATACCAACGCGATTCTCGGCAGCGGCATCCCATTGCGTGAAGTGGCCATGAATAAATCGGGTTTTGTGGTAAGACCAGAATCTGCTGAGATCAAGGCAATGTATGCGGATGCGCTCCTCACCGGTCGAGATTTTTTTGCGATGTTTAATGTACCCTTTATTTACGGTGGTACCTGGAGTAAACAAGACGACAAACAAGCCAGCCCCGTTGTGGTAATTAGCCAATCCCTTAACGATAAATTGTTTGCCGGCGCTAACAGTGTCGGTAAAACCTTATCCTTGGACAATCGCAGCTACACCATCGTTGGGGTGCGCGGCCACTGGAACCCTTCACTGCGTTTTTACGATTTAGAGAATGACTTCATGAAAGAAAGTGACGATATTTACGGGCCATTTTCGCTGTTCGCCGCTTATGAATTGAAACCGAACGGCAACACTCGCAGCTGGAAACGTGAAGAAATTAACACCTACTCGGATTTATTAGCCAGTGAGGTTATTTGGCCCAGCGTTTGGGTGGAGCTGGTGAATAAGCAACAAAAACAAGCCTACCAACAATGGCTAGATGCCTATGTGGTAGAGCAGAAAAAACTGGGCCGCCTGCAACGCCCTCTTAACAATCAATTAAAGAACGTGGCTGAATATATGGAATATAAAGAGGTGATTGATAACGACACTCGGGTGATGCTGCTGATTGGCTTTTTGTTTCTCTTGGTATGCATGGTGAACACCACCGGGCTGTTACTGGCGCGTTTTCTAGGTAAGTCGCCGGTGGTGGGCATTCGTCGCGCCCTGGGGGCGAGCCGCGGGCAAGTAATACTACAACATTTAGTCGAGGTGGCCTTGGTGGGTGCTTTGGGTGGTTTACTGGGCTTGGCAATGACACTTTTAGGCCTGGAGCTTATAAAACTATTATGGCCGGAGCTGCAATCTTTCGCCCGGCTAAACCCAGGGTTAATTTTAATGGCGCTGGGGCTTTCAGTAACTGCGGCACTGATCGCGGGTTTTTATCCCGCTTGGCGAGTGTGCCGACAGGCGCCCGCATTTTACCTAAAACTGAAATAGGAGGCCCTATGGAAATACTCACCATTGCCCGCGCCCTGTGGCGCAAACCCACCGGCGCATTACTGGTTGCGCTGCAAATAGCCATTAGTTTAGCCATTGTTATCAATGCCGCATTATTTGTGCATACCCGGGTTGACAAAGTCCAGCGGGATAATGGCATGGATACCAAAAACATTATTGCCATCTATACTTTAAGTAGCGATAAAACCTATCCCTCGCCGACTACTATTGACCAAGATATCGAAACCATACGGCAAGTACCCGGTGTAATTAGTGCCGCATACATTTCTGGAATACCTGAAAGTGGCTCCGGTTCCGGCATCGGTATAAAAAACGCTACTGAAGATAATGCAAAAGAAGTGCCTTTGAATACTTACCAAGCGGATCACCGTATTGTGGAAGCCCTCGGTTTAACGCTTATCGAAGGTCGAAGCTTTCAAGCGCAAGAAGTAGCGTACGCCGGCTTAGAGGCTATGCCCCGTTTTGGTAAAAAAGTTCTTATTACGCGCAATGTTGCACAGCAACTGTTTCCCGGTGAAAGCGCTGTGGGTAAATTGGTTTACAGCCATTTAAACGAAGCCGCAGAGGTTATAGGCGTTATCGAGCATATGCATGGCGCCTGGCCGAACTGGGAATTCTTCGGTCAGGTCGCGTTATTTCCGAGCATCTCACGCCTTGGAACCCGCTTATTAGTGAGAACGGAACCCGGCAGGCGCGATGCCTTGCAAACTGAACTAGAAGCCCTGCTAAGCCAAGACCAGAGTCGCCGTTTAATTTCTAGAGTCACGAGCCTACAAGCTATCCGCGACGACACCTATAACGATGATATCGCCCTAGCTAAATTACTATTGGTGGTTATCGCCTTGCTCACCGCAATTAGCGCTTTGGGCATTGTTGCCTTGGCCTCCTTCACGGTTAAACAACGTACCCGTCAAATTGGCACCCGCCGAGCCATCGGTGCGCGTAAACGCGATATTTTGCTGTATTTCTTTCAGGAGAACAGCCTAATTAGTCTGTTTGC
>JAHQVY010000206.1 GCA_019634095.1 Cellvibrionaceae bacterium | reverse complement strand
CATCCCAGGTTCCGCGCCGCTTATGATTTTCTCCTGCTGCGAGAACAATCCGGTGAAGACCTGGGCGGGCTGGGTGATTGGTGGACAAAATTTCAAGATGCCGACGAGAACGACCAGCAAGCATTATTGAAGCAGGCCTCAAGCCATCGTAAGAAAAGCCGGAAGCCGCGCAACCGGGCACAAAAGCCGCGCCATCAAACAGACTAGAGCTCCTGGCCGTGGTGGAGATTTACTTAGGCCTGGGCAGCAACTTGAAGGCCCCCGTAAAGCAAATCGAACTCGCCCTGCACAGCCTAAACCGAGATACCGGTATCCGTTTGCTGAAGGTATCACCGCTCTATCGCAGCAAACCAATAGGCCCGCAAAACCAACCCGACTTTATTAACGCAGTTGCCTGCGTAAGCTGCAAATTGCCGCCCCATAGGCTACTGCTGAAGCTGCAGCACATTGAAAATACACAGGGGCGCAAGCGCAGTATTAGATGGGGAGCGCGCACATTGGATATCGATATTTTACTCTACGGCAAGCAAATCATTGCCACGCCATCGCTATGTATTCCACACAAAGAAATGCTCAAGCGCGCCTTCGTACTGAAACCGCTCGCCGACATCGATCCTGAGCTTTGCCTACCGGATGGCACAACCGTGAGCCAGCGCTTGCAGGCGCTTCCTCAAGAAGACGTCAAATCACTCGCCCTGGTTAACAGAATTCATAAAAGCCGCAAAACTTAAGGATGAAAAGCCGAATCCTTATGTGTACATTGACAACTTAACCTACCGAAACAACTAACGTCTTGTGTTGAAGGATTGGAACGGCTTGAATAGTAAGACCAGCCCGGACGCGCCGCCCCGGCCGTCAGAACTTAGCGAGCGGGACTCACCGCGATACATTGTCATCGAAGGCCCCATCGGAGTGGGTAAAACCACGCTTGCCCAGCGCCTTGCCCTGAGCTTACATTGCGAAAAATTGTTTGAGCTGGATGAGCCCAACCCCTTTCTCGAGCGCTTCTATGCCAACGAGCACAATTCGGCTTTACCCACGCAGTTGTTTTTTTTATTCCAACGCGTCAACCAAATCTCCCAATTGCAGCAAAGGGACATGTTTGCGCCCACTCATGTATCTGACTTTCTGATCCAAAAAGACCGGCTTTTCGCACAAGTCACGCTCGACAACGAAGCTTTTAAACTCTACGAAAAAATCTACCAGCACCTCGATTTCGAGCCGCCGAAACCTGACCTGGTAGTGTACCTGCAAGCCCCAGTTGACGTGCTCCTGGAACGCATTAGGGCCCGCGGCAGCTCAAGCGAACAAACCATCGACGCCGATTACCTAAACCGATTGACAGACGCCTATGCAAACTTTTTTCATTTCTACGACGAGGCGCCGCTGCTTATTGTCAACGCCACGGATATTGACTGGGCCAACAATGAAAGCGATTATCAGCATTTGCTAGAGCGCATGTTTCAAGTTAAAACCGGGCGGCATTATTACAACCCCCATCCATCCATTTTATAGCGCCACTTTATAACGCCACTGGATTTTGTTTACTTATTAACCCTCCAACAGCTCAAGGGAATCTTGCACCATGGTTTATGCAGCCACTCCTCTAGAAAAGCCCCTTAATATTCAAACCCTGCAGGCGATGAAAAAACGCGGGGAAAAGTTCGTAACCGTCGCCCTCTACGATGCCCCCATGGCTGCCATGGCGGAAAAATCGGGTGTGGAAGTGGTGCTAGTTGGCGACAGTTTGGGCATGACCGTGCTCGGCTACACCAGTACCGTGCCTGTAACCATGGACCATATGATTTATCATATCGAAGCGGTGCATCGCGGCAATAAAAAATCGCTGATTATCGGCGATCTGCCGTTTATGACTTACGCCAACCCCGAACAAGCTATGGCAAACGCAGCCCGGGCCATGCAAGCCGGTGCGCACATGATAAAAATTGAGGGTGGCGAATGGCTCGCGCCAACGGTTAAGCTTTTAGTAGAGCGCGGTATTCCCGTCTGTGGTCACTTGGGCTTAACCCCACAGTCAGTGTATAAATTTGGTGGTTTCCGTGTACAGGGGCGAGATGCGGCCCAGGCGAAAAGTATTCTCGAAAGCGCCAAAATACTAGAGCAAGCTGGAGTTGCCATGATGGTTTTAGAGTGCATCCCATCGGAGCTAGCCGTGCAAATTACACAGCAAGTTAAGGTACCCACCATCGGCATAGGAGCTGGCAGAGAAACCGACGCGCAAGTGCTGGTGATCAATGATATTCTTGGGCTTACCGAGCAGCCACCAAAATTTGCCAAGAACTTTTTAAGCGAGGCAAAAGATATTCCAGGCGCCATGCGCAAGTATGTTCAGGACGTGAAAGACGGCATTTTCCCGGGGGATGACAATATTTTTTGTTAAGCCACGCCCTGCGGTAAAGCTCTCATCGAGTAGCACTTCATCGAGCACCGCCTAACCGAGTCGCCTCTACTGAGAGTCGCCCTGCTCCTGCCCATCAATCCACTTTTTGATCTCGGCGTTTACTTTTTCCACTTCCACCAAGTGCATCAAGTGGCCGAGCTCCGGGTACATGATTACGGTGACACCTCCCGGCGGCGGCTTGTCTTTTGCTAGCAGCGCATTGCGCGGATCTACCAGTCCGTCCCTCTCACCTTGCAACACCAACATCGGGCTCAGCAGCTTGTCCCAATTCACTTCCATCTGCTGCAAGTTGTCGGTTAAAGCGAGAACTTCTTCGTTGGCAAAACACATCTCTCGGGGAAGAATGGCGCGAATCACCGGAAAGTTAGCAATATGGTTATACCAGCGCGGAGAAAAAGCCTGGGTCGACAAATCGCCGGCAATAGCCACCACGCCGTCTACGAGTTCGGGCACCTCAAGCGCTATAATTGGGACTAACGTCGCCCCCAGCGAGTGTCCGACTAAATATACCCTGGCACCCTCAAACTGACGCTTAAGCTGCAGCAGCAACGGCGCAATATCTTGCGCCTGCCGCGCCAGAGAGGGCTCGATACGTTCAGAGTCCAAAGCGGACTGCCCCCACCCCGGGCGATCAATCGAGACCAGCAAAGAATCACTGCCCCACTGTCTATCCGCCAACTGCGGCGAAAACGACGTCCAATCCCCCGGAGTGCCGTGAAAAAAAACCAAAACGCGTTTCACTGTTGGATGTTGTTCGCAGCGAAGGTCACTACCCGCCAACGGCCGGATATCGCAAGTGGCCATGTAGTGCAAGCTAGAACTGACCTGAACGAGTTGGTGAGAAAACAGACGCCCCTCTTTTTTCAGTTGATCGGCAACTTGCACGCTGCGTTGAATCGATTCGGGGGCACAAGCCGTTAGACAGATGGCAATTAAAACGCCGAGCCACCACTGGCACGTAAAACACGTTTTCATCCAGTACATAGCCAGCTTCTTGGTATCCACATTAATTGGGGGTTTGGATGCAACGGCATTAAGTTTTACAATATGTAACCAGTTAACATTCGTCACTTGAAATAACGCCACGTTTGAGAAGCCTGGCATTCAGTTTAGCAAGTCCGCAAGCAACCGACGACAGACTCTGCACGGTGAAAGTGATATACGCATTGAGCAACCGCTGAGAGACTCTGCAAGACTTGCGGGCTGACAAAGTTGTGAATTGGCAATCGCGCAAACAGCAGTCCTGTATTCGTAAACCGTCACAAGTGTATTTTTTAGACTATATTTGTGCAAATTCTTCCCGATAATTTTTTATTAGGCTGGAACGCTATGTCAAAATTACCAGAAACACTTCGCGATAATGTGCGCTTATTGGGCGAGCTGCTCGGCGAAAATATTCTTGAACATGAAGGCCCTAAGCTTTACAAAAAAATCGAAGAAATTCGCGCTTTATCAAAATCGATATCAAGCTGCGAAAATAACGATCCCGGCCCACTGGTAAAATTATTGGGCGAGTTGGAGGACAAAGACATCCTCCCCATTGTGCGTGCCTTTAACCAGTTTCTAAACCTCGCCAACATCGCTGATATGCATTATTTTTCTTCATCTGCCGCAGAAGATAACGATGCTATCGATGCACTGCTCAGTGAAATATCCAACGAAAAAGGCAAAGACGCCGTTATTAAATTGATGGAAGAGCTAAAAATCGACCTGGTATTAACGGCTCATCCCACCGAGGTCACACGGCGCACCCTGATTAGGAAATACGAACAGATTTCCAACAGCCTTACCGACCGCAGCCGCGCCGATTTACTGACTTACGAAGGCGATAAAACCGAAGGTAAGCTGCACCGATTTATCGAAGAAATTTGGCATACCAACGAAATCCGCGAAACTCGCCCCAGTGCCGAGGACGAGGCCCGCTGGGGCTTTGCCGTGGTTGAGAACAGTCTCTGGCAGGCGGTGCCCGATTTTATTCGCCATTTCGATAGGCTGGCGCGGCGACGTCTAGGGCGGCCCTTGGCGATGGATATTCAACCATTCCAGTTTTTTTCCTGGATGGGTGGCGATCGCGACGGCAACCCCAACGTCACTAGCGAAGTAACGCAACGAGTGATTTTAATGGGTCGCTGGAAAGCCGCTGATCTCTACCTCAACGATATTATTCAAATTGGTGGCGATCTGAGCATGCATGCAGCCAGCGACGAGTTGTTCGCCGCTATCGGCAAAACAAGCGCCACACCTTACCGCGATCTTTTGCATGCACTGCGCGACAAACTCAAGGCAACTAAAGCCTGGACACAGGACACCTTAGACGGTCGACTACTCCCAGAACCTGAAAATATCATTCACTCCCGCGATGAGCTGCTGCAACCGCTACTGCTGTGTTACCGCTCGCTGCGCGAAAAAGGCTTTCACTGCATCGCCAACGGCCCAGTATCAGACTGCATCCGCCGAGTCTACGCTTTTGGTATCAACCTGGTGCCGCTGGATATTCGCCAAGATTCGGATCGACACGTAGATGTCTTAGACGAGCTATCGCTCTACCTCGGCTTCGGCTCCTATCGCGATTGGAGCGAAGATAAACGCCAAGCCTTTCTATTGGAGCAACTCAGCGGCAAACGCCCATTACTGCCCCACAACTGGAGCCCATCCCCTGAAGTTAACGAAGTATTAAACACCTGCCGCGTCATCGCGTCACAACCTCGAGAAACCCTGTCTCACTATGTGATATCCATGGCCAAGCAAGCCTCCGATGTGCTCGCAGTTGTGCTGCTATTGAAAGAGTGTGGAGTGAAATGGAAAATGCCAGTAGTACCACTATTTGAGACCCTAGACGATCTAGACCGGGGCCCGAGTGTGATGAATCAGCTATGGCAGATGCACTGGTACCAGCGCTACGCAGGGGACAATCAAACCGTAATGATAGGCTACTCCGATTCCGCCAAGGATGCGGGGAAATTTGCCGCTACCTGGGCTCAGTACAAGACCCAGGAAAAACTTGTCAGCCTCGCTGAGCAATACGAGGTAAACCTGGTACTGTTTCACGGGCGCGGCGGCACGGTGGGCCGTGGCGGCGGCCCGGTAGAAAAGGCCATGGCTTCGCAGCCACCCGGCTCAGTGAAAGCGCGCATTCGAGTTACCGAGCAAGGGGAAATGATTCGCTATAAATTCGGGCAACCCCGCATGGCTTATCGCAGCCTGAGCAATTATGTAGCCGCCACTATTCGAGCCACGGTGAACCCCTCACCTGGCCCCAAAGAGGCTTGGCGGGAACTGAGCGAAGAAATGGCCAACGCAGGGCTGCAAGGCTATCGCAATATAGTTCGTGGCCACGAAAAATTTGTGGCCTACTTTCGCAGCCTCACACCAGAGCAAGAGCTGAATAAGCTTGCACTCGGCTCGAGGCCGGCAAAACGCCGTGCCAGCGGCGGCGTGGAAAGCCTGCGCGCCATTCCCTGGGTGTTTGCCTGGACCCAGGTTCGCTTAAACCTGCCCGGCTGGCTCGGTACCCTCGAAGCGATTACTTACGCTCGCGAAAAGTCACCTGAGGTGCTGGATGAAATGTTGCGGCACTGGCCCTTTTTCTCCAGCTTTATCGATCTTCTAGAAATGGTATTGGGCAAAGCCGATGCAGGTATCTGCTCCAATTACGAGGAATTGCTGGTGGAACCAGAGCTGCGCGATCTTGGCGAAAAACTGCGATCAGACTTGATCAGCCTATCGCAGGAAATTAATAAGTTAAAAAACCAGGACACCTTATTACAGGGCAATCCGATGCTGCAGCAAAACTTAAACGTGCGCAAACCCTACATCGACCCTTTAAATTACTTGCAAGCCGAACTTCTCAAGCGCGAGCGCAAATCTGGAGAAATTAGCCCTGAACTGGAGCAGGCGTTAAAGGTCACTATGGCGGGCATTGCTGCTGGCATGCGTAACACCGGCTAGTTACGCGCAGCTGTTGCGCCTACTTCGATGAAACTGTGGGCCTGCGCACTCAAGCGCAGCGTTCCTAGTTTGGGCGGAATGAGCTTATGCAAAAGATCTTAAAAATAGACCTTAGGCAAAATTTACACATCTGCAGCTAAGGTGCCACACGACCACAAAACAACGCATTGCTGCCACCCTCTAACAATGAAGACATTGTCTGAAAAATTTCTGTGTGGAAGCGGGCTTCCCATCGTCGAGTCATCGGCCTACAATTGCTCGTTTCGCTAACCCTGCGAGCTGATACAGCATGTTTGACCACATTCCATTACAGCGGCCAGATACTCCTCTTCTGGATACCGTTAATAGTCCCGCCGAATTGCGGAAGTTAAATGAGAAGCAGCTGCCACAACTGGCGCAAGAGTTGCGGGCTTTTATGTTGTACACGGTTGGCCAAAGCGGCGGGCACTTTGGCGCCGGCCTCGGCGTGGTTGAACTCACCATTGCCCTTCACTATGTGCTAAACACCCCCAACGATAAACTCGTATGGGATGTAGGTCACCAGAGCTACCCCCACAAAATTCTTACCGAACGGCGCGAGGCGATGTTAAGTATCCGCCAATTCGAAGGCCTGTCCGGATTCCCAAAGCGCAGTGAAAGCCCCTACGACACCTTCGGTGTCGGCCATTCCAGCACCTCGATTAGCGCTGCATTAGGCATGGCCTTGGCCGCCGAAACCCTCGAGCGCAAACTTAAAACCGTGGCGGTTATCGGCGATGGCGCTATGACCGCGGGCATGGCCTTTGAAGCCCTAAACCACGCAGCCCACACCCGCAGCGACATGTTAGTGGTGTTGAACGACAACAATATGTCAATTTCAAAGAATGTCGGCGGCTTAGCTACCTACTTTTCTAGAATTTGGGCCAGCAAAACCTATATGGCACTGCGTGAGGGGGGCAAGCGAGTGCTTACCAAAATCCCGCACGCACGGGACTTCGCGCGCAAAACCGAAGAGCATATGAAAGGCATGGTCTCTCCCGCAACGCTGTTTGAAGAGTTGGGTCTTTACTATGTGGGGCCTATCGACGGTCACGACCTGCATCGCCTGGTACACGACATTCGCAATCTGCTACAAATTAAAGGGCCGAAGCTATTGCACATCATCACCTGCAAGGGCAAGGGTTTTGGTCCGGCAGAAGCCGATCCGGTGGGCTACCACGCTCTCAATAAAATTGAACCCAAGGCGCCGCCAGTTGTGGCGGCAACTGAACCGGCCAAGAAAATTAAGTTCCAACAAGTATTTGGTGATTGGCTGTGCGATGCAGCGGAGCAAGACCCCAACTTAGTGGCAATTACCCCGGCCATGTGTGAAGGCTCTGGCATGGTGGAATTTGCCAAACGCTTTCCGAATCGCTTTCACGACGTGGCGATAGCCGAACAGCATGCCGTGACCTTAGCGGCGGGTTTAGCCTGCGACGGCGTGAAATCCGTTGTCGCGATTTATTCTACCTTTCTGCAACGCGCCTATGACCAGGTTATCCACGATACCGCCTTGCAAAACCTTGACGTGACCTTCGCCATAGACCGCGCCGGGCTGGTTGGCGAAGATGGCCCTACCCACGCGGGCAGTTTCGATATCTCATTTATGCGCTGTGTGCCAAATATGATTATTGCCACCCCCAGTGACGAAAACGAATGCCGCCAACTCCTGTTTAGCGCCTACAACCATCCCGGCCCCGCCGCGGTGCGCTACCCTAGGGGCACCGGCAGTGGCACCGCCATCCAATCGGCCGATGCCGAGTTCCTAGTGGGCAAAGGCAGACAACTTATTGCCGGCGAAAAAGTTTGCCTGTTAAATTTTGGCGTTCTGCTACCCGAAGCCCTTAAAGTGGCGGAGCGAAACCACTACTCCCTATGTGATATGCGCTGGGCCAAACCCTTGGACGAAGCATTAATCCGAAAAATGGCGCAACAACACCAGTACTTTGTAACTATCGAAGAAAATGCCATATCCGGCGGCGCAGGCAGCGGCGTTATGGAGTTTCTCGCCTGCGAAGCCATTGCCAAACCCCTATTGCCAATTGGCCTGCCCGACCGAAATTTTGAGCACGGTAAGCGTCAGCAACTGCTCTCCTTTGCCGGTTTAGACAGCAGCGGCATCGAGCAAAAAATCTCGCATTGGTTAAACCAGTTCGAAATGCAGGCGCTCGCGCAAGATCTCAACACCACAGCGCCGCTCAAGGATATCCGGAGCCTCAAAAGATCTAGCTCTTAACTCATTGATTTTACAAACGATTATTAAGAACCCAAGCAACACCTGCGGTTGATAGCGCCTTCGACAAACCGACTCACCCCGAGGTCGTCGTCGCTATGAGGACTTATTCAGTGCCTACGCAGGTCAAACCGCCGAGCAAACCTTGAATAACTCTTCATTTATAAGAAAGGTTTTTGTTCTCAGTCTCCCCGTGGCCCTGCAAATGTTATTGCAATCGGCCATGGGCATGGCCGACGTGTACATGGTTGAAGACATCGGCCAAGTTGCGGTTGCCGCGGTAGGTATGGCGGCGAAACTGCATTTTTTGCTCACCGTTTTGATGGCCGGCCTGGCCACCGCCTGCAGCGTATTGATTGCACAAAATTTCGGGGCAAAAAACTTGGCGCGATGCAAACAAGTGTTGTGCGTAACCCTGGTCGTGGGCGCCCTATTAATGCTGCCCTGCATCGCTCTGTTTTCATGGAACAATCAAAGCTGGCTCCGCTGGATAAATCCCGACAGTAAAGTGATTGCGGTTTGCTCTAGCTACTTGGTTATCACCGCACCTGCATTGCTAATCACACAATTTATTATGATTTACGAGGCGGCAACGCGCTCGCTGGGGAATACCTCCCTCCCCCTAGCTGTCGGAACCATTGCGGGTATCGCCAACATCGCACTTAACTATGTTTTTATTAATGGCAAGCTAGGCTTTCCTCCTTTGGGGGTCGATGGCGCGGCCTGGGGAACCCTGGTCGCTCGCGCCCTGCAACTCCTACTATTTTGGTGCTGGCTTTATGCCAAACGCCACCAATTTGCAATTAAGCCCAGTGAGCTGCGCACCTATGCTTCAATGTCTGAAATATGTCAGTTTCTGAGTTTCTCCATGCCGCTCATGATTAACTACCTTGTATGGGCAACTGGGAATGCTGCCTACCATGTTTTTACTGGCTACACCGGCACCCATGCACTCGCCGCCATGGGAATCTTCGTTCCCGTAGAAACCGCTTTTTTCGCCCTGTTTATTGGCCTCGCCAATGCCTCATCAATTATGATCGGCCATGCATTGGGTGCCAATAAATTGGATGAGGCCTGGCGTTTGTCGCGTTTTTTTAGTCGCATATCGCTGGCTTTAGCCTTCGGCTTCTGTGCGACCCTGTATTTCCTGCAACCCTGGATCCTGGGTCTGTTTAGCGACACCCGGCCACAAACCCTCGAGGCCATAAGCCAAATTTTTAGCATTTTTTGCTGCCTAAGCTGGATAAAAGTCCTAAATTTAGTGCGCATCATCGGTGTCCTGCGAGCTGGTGGGGATAACCGCTTTGTACTGATGGTAGATACCCTGGCCATGTGGGTGATTGGTCTGCCCATATTTATTGGCTTTATCTTTGTTCTAAAGCTACCTTTTGCACTGGTGTATCTCGCCACATTTATAGAGGACATTATCAAGACATTACCGGTATATCGGCGAATCGAGAAGCGGATATGGCTAAGAAATTTGAGTGCCGAGCACGTTCACTGAGCCGGCAACCCCAAGATCAGCAAGAACACATCAAACAATACCTTAGCTAATTTTGAAACAGAGCCAACACAAAGCTAGCGGCGCTTACTTTAAACTCGGCATTCAGACATTGAGCAATGAAACCCCTCGTACCAGCCGAGCGATTTAAATAGCAACAGTAAAGAAATAAAAAAAGATTTACTTATAGCGAGATAACGGCAACTTTTACAGGACGTTGTCGTATATATGTATAATCTCAGCATAGTCTGATGGAAATTAACCTAAATGCAAAAGAACAAAGACGAAGAACTTGCGGATTTGCTGGCTCGGTGTGCGATGGGCGATCAAAGAGCACTCAAACAGCTCTACGACAAAACCTCACCCTTTTTGAACGGGGTTGCCTACCGGATACTCCGCTCCGACGATTTAAGCAACGAAGTGCTTCAAGAGGCATTCGTGCAAATATGGCAAAACGCCGGCTCCTACAGGGAGCACTTGGCAAAGCCGCTAACTTGGATGACCTCCATTGTGCGCTACCGAGCTCTAGATTTGCTGCAATCGGAAAAACGCCATAGAAATCGCGAAGACTACGAGCAAGAAGAGAAAGTACTCAGCAACCTCGAGTCTAACCAAGCTCCCGAGAGCGATTATGCGCACGCACAGTTGCAGCAGCAGCTACACGAGTGTTTAGGCAAGATGAACGACAATGTTCGACAATCCATTGAACTTGCTTACTTGAAAGGCTATTCGAGAGAGGAAATTGCCGAGCACTTTGGCACCAAAGTAAATACAGTCAAATCCTGGCTTCACCGAGGCTCAGAAAGGTTAAAAGAATGTCTAAGCAACAAGATTCAGACAGTATAAATAATATTGAAGGTCTCGCCTTCGAGTTTGTAACAGGTACCCTGCGAGGTTCTGAGCGCGCAAGTTTTAAACAAAAAATGCGCTCACAAACCGAGGTTGCAGCAGTGGTTAGCTTTTGGGAGGAAAGACTTATGGCTCAGCAAGCAACAACAATAGAACGGATACCCAGAACGGATACCTGGAATAAAATTGCCGCGCGAATTTCTCCTGAAATCAGCGAAGAAAAAAGTTCGAAGAAATCCAGCTTTTTCGATTTGTTCCGCTGGCAGCGGGCGGTGATGACTTTCACTTTTTTGTGGGCGGTATCGGTGACTCTTTGGTTTGGCTATGAGCGCAGCCAGGGTCAGGAATTCGTGCCCAACTCAGATTACGTCGCTGTATTGACTGACACAGAAAACCGCAAACCTTTGCTGACGGCGCTAACCGCCACCGAAGGCAAAACATTGTGGTTAAAGTGGGAAGGCGCAGACAAAGATTTTCAGCAGGCGAATTCGAGTATACAATTATGGGCCCAATCGCGACGCGATGGTCAGATTCGCCCACTACATGTTTTTGATCGAACTGGGGTGGCGGAAATTGAACTCGATGAAGCAACGCTGAGACTTATCAAAGATTCTGAATACCTCCTGCTCACCCGTGAGGAAGAGGGCGGTTCAGCGATTGGCGAGCCCAGCGAAGCGATTCTTGCCAGGGGGTTATGTGTACGGCTCAACGCGAATACGATATAGCCCGTAATAACAACTCGGATACACCCAAATCGCAAATGATCACTAACATCTTACGCTTCACCACGGTTTTTATAAGTATTTTGTTTTGCAACGCGGCCTCGGCCTTACCCCAAGTAAGCAGTGATAAAGCGTTGCAAGCTTGCATTGAGAAAACAGCGCAAAAAAACAATTGGACCACGCTAGAACAGGTAACGAGCCTGAAATGCCATAAAAAGAAAATTTACCGTGTCGACGGTATCAAAAAGTTAAGTCACTTAAAAAAACTCTCTTTATTTAACAACAAAATAGAAGAGGCCGATTTTACCGGTCTCGCCAAGCTTGAAGAGCTCAATATAGCGCGTAATCAGCTG
>JAHQVY010000205.1 GCA_019634095.1 Cellvibrionaceae bacterium | reverse complement strand
GGCAAGCCCAAATGCTCTTTTGGCGTGACGTAGCACAGCATGGCACAGCCGTACCAGCCAATCATCGCCGCGCCGATACCGCTGGTAAAGTGGTCATAGCCGGGGGCGATGTCGGTGGTCAGGGGGCCGAGCGTGTAAAACGGCGCTTCGTGACAATGCTTGAGCTGCATATCCATGTTCTCTTTTACCAAGTGCATGGGCACATGACCGGGCCCCTCGATCATCACCTGCACATCATGCTTCCATGCAATTTGCGTTAATTCTCCCAGGGTTTTTAACTCGGCAAATTGCGCCTCGTCATTGGCGTCAGCGAGTGAGCCGGGTCGCAGCCCATCCCCCAGAGAAAAACTCACATCGTAGGTTTTCATTATTTCGCAGATATCTTCGAAATGCGTGTATAAAAAGCTCTCTTCGTGGTGGGCGATACACCATTTCGCCATAATTGAACCGCCGCGAGACACAATGCCCGTCACTCTATCGGCCGTGAGCGGCACGTGGGCGAGGCGAATGCCGGCGTGAATAGTGAAGTAGTCCACACCCTGCTCGGCTTGCTCAATCAAGGTATCGCGAAACACCTCCCAAGTGAGGTCCTCGGCCACACCATTCACCTTCTCCAAGGCCTGATAAATGGGCACCGTACCAATCGGCACCGGGGAATTGCGCACAATGTAGTCTCGGGTAGCGTGAATATGTTTACCGGTGGACAAATCCATCACCGTATCGCCGCCCCAGCGAATCGACCACACCAACTTCTCCACCTCCTCCTCGATACTTGAAGTGAGCGCGGAGTTACCAATATTCGCGTTGATTTTTACCAAAAAGTTTCTGCCGATAATCATCGGCTCTAATTCATTGTGGTTAATGTTGGCGGGAATAATCGCCCGACCCTCGGCCACTTCCTTGCGCACGAATTCGGGGGTTATGGGCTGTAAATTAGCGCCCATAGCATTGCCCGCTAAACGCCGGTTGCGCTCCGAGGTGGTGAATTCATTTTGCAGGGCTTCTCGCGCTTGATTCTCGCGCACAGCGATGTAGCGCATTTCCGGGGTAATCACGCCGCGCCGGGCATAGTGCATTTGCGTCACATTTTTACCGGCTTTGGCTCGCTGCGGCCGCCGTTGTAATGCAGGATTAAAAAACTCGAATGCTTTCGCGATATCGCTAATGCCGTTATCCTCAGCCTGCATTGGACGTCCATCGTAGGCCTCAGAATCACCGCGCTGTTTTATCCACTCGGAGCGGATGTCCGGCAGGCCACAGTGAACATCGATCTCTTGCTGGGCATCGGTGTAGGGGCCAGAAGTGTCATACACAGTGACACTTGTGCCGTCGGTCAAACTAATTTCTCGCATTGGCACACGAATACCTTCACAGTCGTCGCGCGCGACGTATACCTTGCGGCTTCCACTGAGGGGCTCGCGTGTGATAATACTGTCAGAAATCTCTCGATCTTCGTTGAAAGGCTTTTGCATAGGTCTTCTCGCATTGGTTAACGGTCGTTAGCAGCGCGAAGAGGCGGGAAATCAAGCGGGCGGACTGACTATTGCAATGAGCAGGCACCTGGGCAAAAAGTGGGCACCTAGCTGTGTAGATTGTCTGCCTTGGTCCATTATTGAGACTCGTCCCTACGCCGATGCTAATCGGATCAGGTTCTGCGGGTTCGCTGTTACACGTCTCAGCCAAAGGCACCCCGGGAGCGCAATTCAGTATAACGGTGTATTAACTAAAGATACAAGCGGCTTAAAAACAACCGGCAGCCAAGCTACATAAAACGTCGCCTCGAGACCCCCCTTAAGCGGCCTATGTGACTAAACCCCTTTTTGACCAGGGGAGCCTCAAGGAATGGAGGTTACGGGTTATGGTTGAGCGCGGAGCTTGAAACGCCCTGCGGCAGATTGCCAACTCGCAAAAACCATCAGGTAGCCGAGGTTTACTAGTTTTCCAAACAGATAACAACAGCTGAGTGGTAAGTTTTCCAATAGATGGGAATGACGTAGGACAGGAGGTGTTTGGGAAGGTTAATACTATTGGGCGCCCCCTCCACAATCACCGGGACCGAGATCATAAACTCGTGACCAAAAGCTTTGCGAGCATTGCCCGAAATGGTATTCGCCACCTCACCGACCAAGTCGGCAATGTATTCTTTTCGGGTATCTTGCTCACCCATACTGAGCAGCAAGTGTTTCACGAAAATTTTTGGCGCCGTAAAGTACACGCAACCGCGATAAGGGCCAGAAATACCAATAATGCCGGTAACATCAAAGGCTTCAGGATTAGAATTTTCACTAAGGTAGGGTGTACCGACCTTCACCGAATCGTCATCGGTATGCTGAAAAAAACGTACTACTCCATCAATAAAAACTTGCAACACATCTTCCGTCATTATTAATTCACCAATTCTAGTAAGGCTTGCACCAATTGTTCATCGCTAAATGGCTTGCAAAGAAAACCTTGCGCCCCATTTTTTAAGGCTTGAATCCCCGTCGCCTTATCAGACAGAGCTGAAACCACAAGTATTTTCACGTTTTGATCTAATTCAACCAACTTGCGAATACAATCCAAACCATCCATTTTTGGCATGGTTAAATCCATCGTTACCACAGTGGGACGATGGATTTGAAATTGACGAAAGGCCTCCTCGCCATTGGAGGCACGCGCCACAACGAAGAACACATTGTGATCATTACAGCGCTCTATTTTTCTTCTGATGATATTAGAATCATCGACAATCATTAATCTATGCACTAATTTTATCCATTTGCCACCATTGCTTGCGATTCAGAAATAATTGGCAACGTTAACGTAAATCGACAGTAACGCCCCAACTTGCTAGTCACCAAAATTTTACCTCCAAACTCCTTAACACTGTTTTTCACGGCACTCATACCAATTCCTCTACCGGCATCCAAGGTGAGGCCAGCCGCAGTACTGACACCTCCCATAAACATCAAATTGATAATATCGCGCTTACTCCATTGGTCAATGTGATGATCCTTCCAGCGCCCCAGAGTTCGCGCCTTTTCGCGCAACTCTTCAAAATCGATACCATGGCCATCATCCTCCACCAGCAACTCCATTTCTCCCTCGGAAATTTTAGCCAGGTGAATACTGATACGACCGGCATTCTGTTTATTGCGAGCTCGCCTCTCTATCGGCGATTCCACGCCATGTACCACGGCATTGCGCAATAATTGAATGGAGAGTTCTTTAATTCGCTGCTTATATTCAGGCTCCAAATAAATTTCCGAGAACCCACTTTTAACCAATAGAACTTCTTTACCGTGCCGCTCGGCAACTGTCGACACGATATCATCGAGACCCTGCCAATCATCGGCTTGTGCAGGTGTGTCATTGGCAACCGGCTGCTGAGCGCGATCATCGGGCTGCTGGCTGGCATCGACACCAAATTGACCTAACTTATTTGCCAATTGCTCAACCTGACCGGCGTAAGAAATCAAGGTTTCCAGCTGCACCGTAAATTGAAGAAAATCGTTGCCGACCAGCTCTTCTTGGTTAACCAAATCCGATAAAGTATCCTCCATTACATGCGCTGAATTCTCAAAATACTCCAAATTTAAGGCCGCAGCTTCGCCTTTAAAATTGTGAATTTGCGCGAAAATATTCTTACTTTTCACGCGCAATTCAGCACTCGTTTTAGAGGGCTGACTCAGTGTGGAGTTAATTTTGTCGAAACTGCGTCGGCTATTTTCGAGAAAGGTGCGCAATAGAGAGGGGTGAGTGTGTAGCAAGCTAGTGAGCATCTCGAGCTGGCTTTCACCCTGCTTGCGACTCTTCTCCAGTTCTTGCTCCAACACCACTTCTTGCGTGATATCCAACACGGTGACCAACACATGGGAAATTTTGCCATCTTGGTAAGCCCGCGCGAAATCGAGCTTTAAGTGTTTCGCAATAAATGCACCACTGTCGTCGCTAATAAACACTTCCACATTTTGCAAAGGGTTTAAATCGCCAATCAATTTTTCCTTGACCCGACCATCAAATAGCAACTCAATAAAACCGCGAGTGGTTTCGGCGTCTTTCTCGGTAATAATGTTTTCTAGAACCGATAGCAACTTTTCGCCAGCCACCTGCTTCGCGCCGAGTAACTCGTTGAGCTTCGAAGAATGTTGGTTGCCGATAATGAGGTTTTGATCGACCAAAAATAGCCCCTCATTCACCGTTTGCAGTATCTCTGTAGTTTCCCTACGCGCCTGTTCGACGACCAAATCACTGTCTCGCAGCTGACGTACAAAGTGCCCCACTATGAAGAAGAAGTTAATCAGGGCCATGGTGATACCGGCGGTCTGGATGTAACGCAGCTCGGTGGCTTTCGACGAAGCCACCGATTCCAAGGTGACGGTTAAATCATTCATGTATTTAAGCAGCTTCAGGTTACTCGCCAGCGCCGCCGCCGTCGCTGCCGATAGGGTTGGATCTATATCAAACGGGTGATCAACCGCGGTAAATAAATTATCTAACTTGACTTTATAAGGTTCCCAAATTTTTTGCGCCTCCTCGATGGCGCTGCTTCCGGCGGGGTCCTGCACCACCGCGATAGCAACTTGGCTACCATCGGCGCCGGTTACCGTACCGCCATAAGCAAAGGCTCGCAGGGTTTCGTCGAACAGATCGATACTCATGCGCAACTCATTTAGGGCGGCATCGAACCCTTCTGTGCCCTGCTCTACGGTATTTAACGTAAACAGCGACTTAGCGATTCGCTGGGACAGCATACGTTGTCGCCCCGAGAGGTTGACTCCCGCAGCATCATCTGAAATTTCGAAAGAGATATAAAAATTGAGAACCAGAACTGACGCATCTAATATAAGGAACAGGGCCACGGAGACCAAAATTCCACGATACTTTCCAAGATTTAAACTAAACATAACCACGTATTTCCTTAATACAGCTAGGATGAAGTAAAGAATATCCTATCCCCAAAACCAAGGCTATGCCAAAACCTATTAAAACGCGGTACTTTTTGTTAGAAAAAGACGAAATTGGCGCAAATATGCAATTACGCGCACAGTATATACACCTAAAGCCTTATTTAGGCGCCGTGATAAACCAGTGCAATAGAATTATTGATTATATGGCCACGCAATCTGGGTAAATGATTAACAGGTGAACGGGTTCAGAGGTCAAAAATTAGAACAAGCTCATAAAAATTGACGCGAAAGTCACTATTTTTTTTTCTCAACTATTTATTAAAAGTCAATTTATGTGTCAACAGCACTTTCAGTTTTAAGCTAAAACATCTCCGCGAGGCGGTCACGCAGCACAGAATCAATTTCTTTGGGCAGAAAATGTTTTAAGTATAGCTAAAGATAAACCATTCGCCGGTTAAACTTAGTTAGTTTAATCACATAGGGACAAGGCAAACAATAAATAAATAAATTTATTACCACCTTATAAAAAGGGCGATCTTTATAAACGCATAGTATTTTATATAGTGACTGCAGCACAGTTTCTATAAGTATTTTTTAGCGCCACCAGCGAAGCCTAAAATTAAGCATAAGAAAGCATACAGCGCAGGCAAACATGAGAGCGTTGGAGTGGATAATCTTAAATTAGTCAGTTGGATCGTAGCGAGGATGTTCAAGGGGATGAAATTAGAGTGAATTTTTCGGCAATTTCGTCGTCACTCTGCGGCTGCATTCACAAAATTGAAAAAAAAGCTCTAATTTCGGCTCATTGGGCGTCCACATTAAATTCAAATGATTAACTTAGGATAATAACAATTACATAAAGCACTCAATAAACGTGCAAACAGCGAGGTTCGAGGTTGGTCGCGAGTGGCGCATTTCTCGCAATTGGAGCGGGTAGAGATAGAAAAAATTTCCCACACCGGGGAGAAAATAGCAAACGTTGGCAAAATCGCCCGGCAACCCGGGCTCGGCAGAACTTACTCGTCGTTAAAACAAAGTGTGCGGGAAATTATTCTTCTTCGATCGCGG
>JAHQVY010000204.1 GCA_019634095.1 Cellvibrionaceae bacterium | reverse complement strand
CGCGCCAGACTCCAGGCCAGCAACTTTATCTTGCCAGTCTCCTCGGGCCGTGAGCACCAAAATCGGATAAGTTTTACCAGACTCTCGCAGTTTTTTAATAAGCGTAATACCATCCATACCCGGTAGGCCAAGATCGATAATGGCAAGATCGTAATCGTATTCACTGGCGTAGTAGTGGCCTTCGTTGCCATCGGCAACGCCATCGACAACAAATTTTTGCGTTAAAAAAAATGTCGTAATTTGTTCGCGAATAGCAGGCTCATCCTCGACAACTAATAACCTCATTTAATTCGGCCTCTCTCTCTTTGCAGTTTCCACCAGTGCAGCAGTCAGCAGCGAATGGTTGTGATGATGGGTTTACCCTAAGGTTGCATAAATTTTAGGCCCAGAACCGCTTCGCTGCTTCTAGATCAGCATTTCTAGCGGCGTACTCAAATTTTTTCGACTTCACTAAGCGTCAAACTTTTGTTCACTGTAAAAAAATCGTCGTGTAAGGCTATCAATACCGCTCTAAACGCTTGCGAATCCAAAACTTTATGCACGGTAAGGGTTTACTTTGATGACCGTGCCGTTGGTGAGGTCATCACCAATACGATTCACACAGAGCGACAACAGTTTGCATCGTTGCTGCGCTTACAAAATTTTGCCGCTTTTAGCATCGATTTTAACGATGCGTACTTTACCGCCTTTTAACAATTTGACTCGGTACACATTGTCATTGAGACTCACGTTAATCACCGACCCTCCGTAGGCTTTTTTCGCGATGGCGGCTGCTTGTCGTTCGCTAATGCCTTTGCTGGCAAGTTGCAGTAACTGCGCAGCCGCTTCATTGCTACAAGCGCAGGGCAAGGTTTGTTGACTCCAGTGATCTGGCTTTGAATGCTTTGCTAGATGCACTGTGCTCTGGGCCGCCAATGCATTCTGGTTAAGCGCGGCTGATAAAAGTAGAACAAACAAAATTGGGAATTTCATAACAGGTGCCGTTCGCTGGTTTCGAGCCATTCTAAAGTATGCTTGTGTGCGAGTTAACTCAAATTCAATTGCCTTAACGGTTAGAGTTTCTATATGGTGCATCTTATATCAAACTCAGCCAGGTTAATAAGGGCGCTAATTGCCCGTCAATCTGAAGGGCATTCAACGGTAGCGCCCTCTGCGCTCGCTCGACACCTTGCCAATTATGGTTCGAATTGGCTAGTTGCGCACCGGGCGCACATCGACCGCGACGCGGATTTGCTTGCCGGGGTGACGATCCATTTGCGTAGAGTAATGCTGACCTCGGTAGCGATAATCGACATCGTAACCCACCAGTCTGCGCTCCGATTCGACGCGATGCTTCACCTCGCAGCGCTCAACATCGCGATAGCGAACCTCTGAATAGTGGTCTTGATGACGGCGATGGTGCCTGGCAATATCGTTGCCCACCGACATGCCTAGCAGTGAACCGACCACGGCGCCGACTTTTTTGTTTTCGCTACCTGCGCCCACCGCGTTGCCTATAGCGCCGCCAACAATGCCACCGACAATGGTTGAGGTGGCCGAATTGCGACGTCGCTGGGGGACTTCTTCTCTCACTTGTTCAACCCAGCACTCTCTTTCTGGGATGTCGCGGGTTACGGTGGTATAAACCGGTGTCACTTGAGTGACACGGGCCACATCAAAAAAGCGCTCTTCGCCCGCGGTTACCTCGGTATTAAAGAAGCTCAGTGCGAGGGCCACCGAGCCTAAAAGACTCGCTTTTGTCTTTAGTTGAGTAAATTGAATCATGTCTATGCTCCGGTTTTTCGCCAAATTCGTTAGTATGGGTACAGAATACTCCCAACTATCTGAATCCATCCTGAATGTTGGCGGCCAGCGACAACACCTGTGAGCTCTTGGGGTCCGCCGGTGCAGGAGGCTTATACAGTCTAGCCATTGCTGCGCTGGGATTTAGGCGCCAAGGCTATGGCTGTTCTTGTGTGTGGGCCAGTGACCAGCCCAAACCGCAGGTGTTCTCGGACGCTTCGCGCGGTTGCAAATGCGGGCCAGTGCTTGCTGTGAAAAAAAGCTGTGAGCTTTTCCTCTAAATGTTGGCTTAACATTGCTATTATAAAGCCCTCTATTTTTGATTCTGTTCGTATTTATTTTATTCGAATAATAAGCCCCTGTTGAGTGTGGAATGACTCTGCGTGTTTTAAGTTTTTTAATCTGTGTCATCTCGTTTAGTTCGTGTTCTGTGGTTGGGCCTTACCAATCGCCGCAGACGGACGGGGCGGTGGGTGTTGAATTGCTCGAAGCGCAGCAGTCAATGATGTTGCAATATGCCGAGCGCTTATCGGAAGTGCTAGAGTTCCAGGAGGGCATGTCGCGGGATGTGGAGAACTTGCAACTGGATGTCGAGCGGGTCAATAAGCTGTTGGTCAGCGAGATGAAGGCGTTGCGCGACGTTTATCATGAAAACCGTCAATCCGAAACTCAAGCTGCAGACGACCGCGAAGCGAGCGAGCTTGTCCCGGCCATCAAACAGACTGTTTTAGGACGTTATGAATGGGTTTGGAGTGACTTGTTGGGTGATAACTTGAAGGCGCGTATCGATACTGGTTCCGCTTCGTCTTCTTTCAGCGTCTCCAATATCCAGCCCTTTGAAAGAGATGGCGACAGCTGGGTGCGTTTTACTGTGCCCGAGCTCGATACTGACAAAATATACGAAACAGAGGTGCTGCGTTTTGCTAAAGTGCGCGTTGCCAATGGGGACGAGGTGAAGCGGCGACCGGTGGTGAAATTAACCGTGAGATTGGGTGCGCTGGTTGAGGAAGCTGAGTTTTCTTTGGAAGAGAAGGAGGCCCCTTACCCGGTGGAATTGGGTAGAAACTTCTTAAGAGATATTGCATTGGTCGATGTAGCTAAAAAATTCACTCAGGAAAAATATATTCCACCTGCCGTAAACGCGGTGGCCTTGCCCTAGACATCTCTGAGCTCTTTACACAGAGCTAACTTTTGCCACCTCGGTACCTGCATCGACAACCGGTGGCCTCGGCTAAGAGTCATGCCAGCGAGGCAGCCTTAACATTCAGCCTAAAACCAGCAGCATTTGCGTATTGTGACTCACAGCCGAACATCTTTTTATCTTCTTATCTTTGTGCTCCTGGCAGCGGGCAGTGCATTTACCCTCTACCGTCACATAAATTTCGATGTGCCTTGGGTGCCTGGGGAAAAACGCCAGATTTGGTCTATAGAAGCCAAAGTGGAGTTTATCGCCAACAATCAGTCGGTGAAGCTCTCGCTGGCTATTCCGGATAGCCAACCAGGGTTTCAGCGCATCAGCGAGCATACGGCCAGTCCAGGTTACGGGCTCGCTTACGTTGAAGCGGATGGCGCGCGGCGCGCGGAATGGTCGATTCGCCGCGCTTCGGGAAGGCAGACCTTATATTATCGGGTCGATATGCTGGTTGATAAAAGTGCAAACTACACCAATAGTTGGCCGCCGGCCTTGCCGCTCATTAATCCGCAGCAGTTTGGGCCTTATGCCACCTCCGCTCAGCAGATGTTGCAAAGCGCTATCGGGCGCTCCGCCGACAACTATACCCTGACAAGGGAATTGATTAACGAGTTTAATGCTGAGGAGGAAAGCGCGCAGTTCCTGAAGCAAAAGCAGCCTCGCATGGAGTGGCTGGTAGAATTGCTACAACAGGCCAGAGTGCCCGCGCGAGGTGTTTTGATGTTGGCTCTGGAGGACGGTCGTCGCCAACAATCGCTACAAGCTTACTTACAGGTGTTCGATGGCCTCAACTATCAAATTTTTGATCCTGCTACGGGCTTGCAGCTGCAAGAAAAAGATCATTTACTGTGGGAGTATCATTCCAGTGCGCTGCTTGATTTGGTGGGCGGCTCACGCTCATCCGTGTTGTTTTCGATCATCGACCAAGATGTACCGGTTAGTTTGGTGCTGAAGCAAGATATCTATTCTGACAAATTGATTGATTTCTCTATCCACTCATTGCCGGTGGCAGAGCAGGCGTTGTTCAAAGGTATTCTGCTCGTGCCGGTGGGGGTATTGGTGGTAGTGTTTATGCGGGTATTTGTGGGCCTGCGAACCTCGGGAACCTTTATGCCGGTGCTTATTGCCATTGCATTTATCCAAACTAACTTGGTGCCGGGCATTATTGGCTTCGTATCGATTGTGGCTATGGGCTTGGTTATTCGAAGTTATCTATCGCATTTGAATCTGTTGTTGGTGGCTCGGATTTCCGCGGTGATTATCTCGGTGATTATCATCATCGCGGTGTTTTCTGTGCTGACCTTTCTCCTGGGGCTTAGCGAGGGCTTAAAAATCACCTTTTTCCCAATGATCATTCTTAGTTGGACCATCGAGAGAATGTCGATTTTATGGGAGGAGGAGGGGCCGCAGGAGGTTTTAGTGCAGTCTGGCGGTTCACTGATTACAGCGACTATTACCTACGCCCTAATGATGAATGATGTTATCCGCCATTTGACGTTTAACTTTTTGGGTTTGCAGCTGATCTTTATGGCGCTGGCCCTGTTGCTGGGTAGCTATACGGGTTATCGCTTGCTCGAGGTTCGCCGCTTCCGCTTTTTGGTGAACAATGGGGTTGAAAAGTAGTGCTTGATAACTGGTGGCAGACCCTAGCAGCGATTGGTGATTCCGGCATTCTCGGCATGAACCGGCGCAATATTTGTTACATTAGCCGCTATAATCCGCGCTATTTGTTCCCCTTGGTAGATAACAAGTTAAAGACCAAGCAAATGGCCCTGGAATATGGAGTGCAGGTGCCCGATTTGATTTCTGTCGTTGACAGCCAGCATCGAGTTGGCGACTTTGGTGAAGCGGTGCTCGGCACCGAGGGCTTCTGTATCAAACCCGCCAAGGGCTCTGGAGGCAAGGGCATTTTAGTGATCACCAAGGTGGAGGGTGAGACCTATTTCCGCTCTAACGGGCAGGCGATGTCGATCACGGAAATTCGCCGTCACATGTCAAATGTATTGGCGGGTTTATTCTCCCTGGGGGGCGCCATGGATGTGGCCTTGGTTGAATCGCTGATAAAGTTTGACCCCTCACTGCAATGCTATTCTTACGAAGGGGTTCCCGATGTGCGGGTCATTGTGTTTCGCGGCATCCCCGTTATGGCCATGATGCGTTTGTCGTGTGCCGAATCAAATGGCAAGGCGAATTTGCACCAGGGGGCAATCGGGGTGGGTTTAGATATCGCCACTGGCTGTGCGGTTAGGGCCGTGCAACATGATCGCGAAGTGACCTTGCACCCAGATACCAAAAAGTCTCTCGCCGATTTAAAAGTGCCCGCGTGGCAGCAATTGCTGGAGCTGGCCTGCGCTTGTTACGACATGTCTGGCTTGGGTTACCTGGGGGTAGATTTAGTACTCGATGCCGACCGCGGCCCGATTCTGCTTGAACTCAATGCTCGCCCCGGTTTGTCGATTCAAATTGCCAATGGCGCCGGTTTACTGCCGCGCCTGCGTCTGGTTGAAAGCTTGAAAAAAGTTGAGCGTATGCGCATAGATCAACGAATTGGCTATGCGCAAGCTAATTTTGCGCAGACGTAATCGCTGCTGCCTCGGCCTTATGGCTTGGACTTTCGGGGTATAATGCTGACTTTTTGGTTGCACACAACATGAACGTAAGACAATACATGTACGCTTTGGGTGAAAAGGCTCGCGCGGCTTCGCGAGTTCTGTCTGGGGCGGACACAGAAACGAAAAACCGAGCGCTGCACGCCATAGCCGAGCAGCTGCATGCGCAGCGCGATTTTCTTATTTCAGAAAACTGCCGCGACCTCGAGAATGGCAGGGCCGGCGGTTTAGAGTCGCCACTGCTCGACCGTTTAGAGCTGACTGCCGACCGCATCGAGTCGATGATCAGCGGCTTGCGGCAGGTGGCGTCACTGCCCGATCCCTGCGGCGAAATCAGCGAGATGAAATACATGCCATCGGGGATCCAGGTAGGCAAAATGCGCGTGCCGCTGGGCGTGGTGGCTATTATCTATGAGTCGCGGCCCAATGTGACTATCGATGGCGCCAGCCT
>JAHQVY010000203.1 GCA_019634095.1 Cellvibrionaceae bacterium | reverse complement strand
TAGGGCGTTCAAGGGGCTAAAATTAGAGTGAATTTTTTAACTTTTGAGGCAAATTCCTAGTCACTCTACGGGTTATCTACTTGGAGGTAGTGTATTTCCGAAAGTTTGCTGGGAGCAAGCTCGATGCAGCCGCAAAATTGAAAAAACGCTTTAATTTCAGTTCATTGGGCGTCCGCAGTAGATCCAACTGATTAATTTAGGTTAATGTAAGCAAGTTTGCAGCGAGCTGAGAATGTATTTTTCATCGAGATCCTTGCCAATAAATACCATTCGGTTAACCGGTTGCTGATCACCCCAAGGTTTGCCTGCCTGGCTGCCAAACATCATATGAACCCCTTGAAACACCACTTGACAACTCTCACCTTTCACACCCACCACACCTTTCATGCGATAAATATCAACGCCTTTTATCTGCAAAAACATATTCAGCCAAGCGCTAATTTTCGCCATATCAAATAAACCGGGTAATTCAATAGCCACCGACGACACCGCGTCGTCATGCTCGTGCTCGGCGTTAAAATAATGTTGTGCAGTGGGGGCGAATTCCTTAGAGTTAGAATCTAAGAGCTTCATTTCAAACTCTTCCGGGGTGTGCTGCGAAAAAATGGCAATGTCCTTTGCGGTTTCGATTTTCAGGTTGAATTCGTAGCTTTCTTGGCCTTCGAGCTGCAGTCGATAACATTTGCCCACTTCATCGATGGCTTCTGCGTGGGCCAGCGTTGCACTGGTTTTTGAAAATTCGACAAACACGTTTTCGGCCAATGCTAACACCGCCGCTTCAGACACTTCGTTGACATCGGACATCAGAAATGCCATGTCTGGGTCGGGGCCGTTAGCCAACTGAAATCGATAATGGCCCGCCGACAATTGCCAAATACCTCCCCACTCGAAGGGATACTCGGGCTCCAAGAAATTGGGTTTCATTTCCACCGCGCGCTGCAAGTTAAAACCACCGATATCCAGCAATTCGGGAATGGGAGCTTCGGCCATAGTGGCGGAATAGAAGCCGGCCATTTGATTAATATCTTGTAAGCGCCGTTTTAAGCGCTGTACATCACCTTCCGTTTTCAGATCAATCTTATTAAGTATGATACGATCGGCAAAGGCTACCTGTGCCATCACTTCATCGGTATTTTCATCTAGGTGGGTATTGACATGCTTCACATCCACTAAAGTGATAATGCCATCCAGTTCATACTGTTCACTAATATTGCGATCCACAAAAAAAGTTTGTGCAACGGGGCCGGGATCTGCCATACCCGTGGTTTCCAAAATCACCCGGTCGAATTTATCTTTGCGTTCGGCCAATTCGCCCAATATGCGGATTAAATCCCCGCGCACGGTGCAGCATATGCAACCGTTATTCATTTCAAAGACTTCCTCATCGGCATTAATCACTAAATCCTGATCTATACCAATTTCACCGAACTCGTTTTCAATTACGGCAATTCGTAAACCGTGATCTTCTGACAAAATGCGATTGAGCAGCGTAGTCTTACCACTACCAAGAAAACCGGTGAGTACCGTAACGGGAATTTTGTCGCTCATTTGGTTATCCTCTGTATATTGATGGATGGTATCTTGCGATGTTAAATTTTAAAGGTATTGAATTTTAACGTTGTTGAATTTAAAGGTGTTGAATTTAAAGGTGTTAAAATGCCGCCAGTAACGCTTCAATATTGTATTGCATCATATTCAAATAAGTGTCGGCCGGGCCGCCGATTTCGCTGAGTGCATCTGAATACAGCCGTCCCCCAATGGCGACCCTGGTCTCGGCCGCGATCTGCTCTAACAAACGCGGGTTATTGATGTTCTCTACAAATAGGGCCTTTACATTTTTTTCGCGAATCTGGTCTATCACGCCGGCAACGTCTTCCGCGGAAGCCTCAACTTCTATGCTAATGCCGACGGGCGCAACAAACCGAATATCAAACTCGCGGCCTAAATAAGCAAAAGCATCGTGGCTGGTCACAACAACACGTCGCCCTCGTGGAATGCTTGCCAACTCTTTTTTAAGGCGATGCTCTAAATCGCTTAAGCGATGCAAATACTGCTTTTTGAGCTGTGTAAATTTTTCAGTATGCTGAGGCCTTAACCCAATCAAGCTGTGAGTGATATTTTGAATATATACGCGAATATTCTGGAAACTCTGCCACGCGTGCGGGTCGAGCTCGGCGCCATTTTTAATGGCAGCTACGCCGTTACTAGCAATCAGTTGTTGGTTTTTGTAACCACTATTTTTTATTAAACGCTCAATCCAACCTTCAAAGGCTAAACCATTAAAAACCACTAAATCTGCGCCGGCAATAGCGACCGCATCGGAAGGTTTGGGTTGATACATATGGGCGTCGTTATTGCGAGCAACCAGATTCACCACCTGAACATATTCCCCACCTAGCTGCTTAACTAAATCTTCTAAAATGGAAAAGCTGGTAACAACGCGAAGGCTTGTTTCACTTGAACTAACCGTACTGGCTAATAATAACAGGCAAATAAAATGACATTTAAAATAACGGCGAATGGGGTGCATGGTTTTAACCTGTGAGGTGACGCCGTGGATAGTGTTTGCCCAGCATCCCGCCATTCAACCCGAGAAACAGCGACGCGATGTACACTGCGCCCAAAGAAAGTACGATAGCGGGCCCCGCAGGTAAATCGAAGTAGAAAGAAAGCAGCAGCCCCGTATAACAGCCAGCAACACTCATCAGCACAGCAGTAAGTAAAATGGCATCCAAGGTCTTTGCCCAAAAGCGCGCCGCTGCCGCGGGTAATATCATGCTACCAATGGCCATCAAAGTACCGAGGGCGTGAAAACCCGCCACCAAATTAATGACCATTAAAAATAAAAAGCCGTAGTGAGCAATGGAACTCGCATTGCCCGAACGGCGTAAGAAAGACGGGTCGACGCATTCAATCACCAAGGGTCGGTACAACACCGCCATGGTCAATAAACTGATGCTGCCTATGCTGGCTAACAGCCACAGGGCCGCGTTATTTAACGCTAAAATATTGCCAAACAACACGTGGAATAAATCCACGTTGCTACGCTTGAGTGAAATAACTAATACACCCAAAGCCAAGGAGATTAAATAAAAAGCGGCCAAACTGGTATCTTCTTGCAACTGAGTACTGCGCGCGACCCATGCAGCGAGTGCGGCGACTGCCAGCCCTGCCATTAAGCCGCCCAAGGTGAGCCCAATGAGAGATAGACCCGATAATAAATAGGCGATAGCGGCCCCTGGCAATATGGCGTGCGCCATGGCATCACCGGTTAAACTCATGCGCCGCAAGGTCATAAATATTCCCACGGGCACTGCGCCCAAACACACCGCAAAGCTGCCAATTAACGCGCGCTGCATAAACAGGTAGTCGCTAAATGGGCCGAATAAAAGAGCATGCATATTAAGCGGCACCTTGCGCGCAGTAGGCTGCATCCTCATCAAATGCTTCGGAAAGGCGCCTGGCTCGCTTTAAATTTTCTCGGGTAAGCACATCGTTGGTGGGACCGTATCCGATACACTCTCGCGCCAACAGCATGGTTTGCGGGCAGTGCCGTTTCACGTAATCCAGGTCGTGAGTCACCATCAACACCGTGCGCCGGCTTTGATGCCATTGTTTAATAACACCGGTGAGGTCTGCCAAGGTTTTTGCATCAATGGCATTAAAGGGCTCATCTAACAAAATAACCGGTTGGTCCTGTAACAGCACCCGGGCAAAAAGGCTGCGCTGTAACTGACCGCCGGAAAGAGTATTAATCATCCGCCCTTCAAAACCTTGTAAGCCCACCGCTGCGATGGCTTCGCTGCACTGTTGATAATGGCCAGCATTGAGAGATTTTGAAAAACCGAGTGTGGCCCACAAACCGGTTGCCACCATTTCGAAAACGGTGATGGGAAAGCTTTTATCTAACTGTGTTTGTTGTGGCAGATAAGCCACGGTGCTGGGGTGTAAGCCTTCTATACTTCCTTCATAATTTGTGGCGAGCCCGGCAATCGCATTGAGTAAGCTAGTCTTGCCCGCCCCATTTGGGCCCACGATAGCCAGCCACGCTCCCTCGGCAATGTTGGCTGTAACATGATGCACCGCAGGGTGTCGTTCATAGGCGAGCGTAAGATTAGTCAGGCGAATACTCATGACAAATAGGTTACACCCAACACCAGTGCCCACATGATGGCACTTAAACCCAGCGCTAAGACCAAGCGGCAATAGACACTCCAATACAATAGAGGCTTTATGTGCGGTCTTTTAAAATTGATCATGCTCACTAACCTTGATTGAAGTGGGCGTAGGCAGCGCCCGGGTATGGGTGCGGATTGGTGATGGCTATGGAGCAGCACCTTTATTTGGCGCCACAGTTGGTGTAAGGCCAACGGTGAACGACGAACGGCGAAAACTACTCACTAAAATCCAGGGTTAACAACAAGCGTCGCTCACCGCCCGTCACTGCTGGCGAACGATGTACGAGGCCGGCATTTTCATTGCCTTGCCAACCCTCCCCCTTTAACAAAGCGACATCACCGGGACTCAAGCATTGGATGTCCCGTTGGCTTTGGTAGAGGCCGCTTTTGGCGTCGGGTTGCCCCTGGCTTCCCGCCCCGAGCTTTTCGCGGTTAACCGCTTCATGGGGTAACCACTCGGTGGCAATACCTTGAAAGGTGGTGATCAAGCGACAGGGTACGTGATCGACATGGAATTTGGGGCACATTGCGCGATCCAGCACGGTTAAACGCAATCCGGCTCGCTTAAGATCAAACAGGTAGCAAAACATATCCACGAGTTCGGCAATATTTTCGCTCAGCTCACCTGGGTTGCTGTCACCGATAATTTGCCCTGCGCTTTCGTGCACACTTTCTTTTAGGCTTTCTCTTAAGCTTTCTTTTAAGCTTTCTTTTAAGCTTTCTTTCGCGCTTTGCGGCGTTACGGTCATTGCCAACTGAAAGCTTGCATTGGATTTCAAAAAGGCAGCGACAGCCTGCTTAAGGGTATTTGATAATTCGCGCTGCCAAATTACCATGTTGGTTTGTTCCAAATAAATATCGGCAAACACTTCCGGTTTACAGCCTTTAATAACATGTGGCTTATTAATATCGCTGTTTATAGAGGCGGCAAAACCCCTTGGCTTAGCCAAATTAGCGGCACTCATGCTTGCTTCCACTCTGGAAAAGGGTCTTGTAACGTCGCCCAATAATCCTTGCCGCGCAAGACCTCTTCTTCGCTTAACAAGCACTCGTTAAGCGCCTGTGTAATGCCGCTTTGATCCAAACCCTGACCAATAAATACCAACTCTTGACGCATATCGCCAAAGGGCTCCACCCACTGCTTGTCGATAGAGGCGAGATAGTCTGTGTCGGTGGGCCAGCTTTCCTTCGGCACGGCCTTCCAAAACATGCCCGCAAAACCGTAGCGCGCAATACCGCCAGCCTGGCTCCACTGCCCCGCAAACTCGGGCCGCGACGCCAGCCAAAAATAGCCCTTAGAGCGGATTAACTTGCCGTATTGACTGATACTATGCAGAAATGTATGGAATTTTTCTGGGTTAAACGGCCGGCGCGCTTCATAGCTAAAGCTGCCAATGCCGTACTCTTCGGTTTCCGGGACATGCTCGCCACGCATTTCTTTGAGCCAACCGGGTGCCTGCTGCGCCCGCTCAAAATCAAATAGCCCGGTGCTAAGCACTTTATCGATAGGCACTTGCCCCTGGCGTATCGGCACTATTTTCGCGTGAGTATTCAGGGTTTTAAGAATTGCACTTAAGCGCTCGACATCAGAAGCACTCACCAAATCGGTTTTGCTGATAAGAATAACGTCGGCAAACTCCACTTGATCAACCAGTAAATCGGCAACACTGCGCTCATCCTCTTCACCCAGCGATTCACCGGCATCTTGCAGGTATTTGGCCTCGTCATAATCCTTAACAAAATTGACTGCATCGACCACCGTTACCATAGTATCTAAATCGGCAACATCCGAAAGCGACACCCCACTCTCATCGGCAAATGTAAATGTTTCGGCCACCGGCAAAGGCTCTGAAATGCCCGTTGATTCAATAACCAGGTAATCAAAACGCCCCTCCTGGGCAAGCTTGGTAACCTCTTGCAACAAGTCTTCGCGCAGCGTGCAGCAAATACAGCCGTTGCTCATTTCAACCAGTTTCTCTTCACTGCGATTCAGCGAAACCTCGCTTTCCACAATTGCCGAGTCGATATTGATTTCACTCATGTCGTTGACAATAACGGCGACTTTTTTGTCTTCGCGATTGTTCAAAATATGGCTAAGCACGGTGGTTTTACCTGCACCCAGAAAGCCGGAAAGTACCGTCACCGGAAGTTTGTTGTTATGCGCCATTACTTGCCTCTTAACATGTTAAACTCAATTGATATCGCTCTAATCGAACCTATTCCATACTGTAGCTAGCTGTAGGCTTAGCTATAGGGTTCACTATCTGACTATAGGCTTAGCTGTAGGATTGGCTATCGCACGTACAATATATGATATAATGTATCGTATCATTTTGATCAATTTCGCAAGACTTTGTCAAGACTTCTTGTGAGCGGAGCATTTTGCGCTTCTAGCCCTAAGGCTACACCTTGTCGCCCTATAAAATACCCTGCACCTACGCAGGGAAACCGGGCCGGCTGTTGCGCCCCGAAGCGCAATAAAAAATAGGGCTTTTAATCAATCATCTATCCATTCAACGTTCAAAAGACTAAAACCAACGTTTAAAAGACTAAAAACCAAGCAACAAGAACAGCATCGGTATTGATATTTTTATATGTTCACAGAGTATGCGCTTTAGGCGTTAAGCCTAGGCCTAATCAAGGTTCTACTTGATTAGAATCGAATGTTTATGTATATTTAGCACCTGTATTTTATTACAGTTTTTTTAAACCAACCTGCGCTGTTTATACCAAACGCCCTAAAACTTCCAAGGTCCTTAGCTGCAACAGCATCAGGCTGCACGCCGTACTGTGAGGCAAGTCTATTTCCGCGGATTCAAGTATTTTCAATGTTTTAATGGGTAAAAGTGGAATACAGAAGGCAGAAGATCGCTGGCTCTAACAAGCGGTATCCATAATTTTGCAACAAGAGATCTAGATTGACCGACAAAACCGATAGCAGCTCGCTGGCGCACTGCTCTGCATTTACGCAACCAAGGTATCGCCAGTATTTTCCCGCGAGCTGCTTTTCAACATTAGCAGGTTGGTTGATGCGCTTCCTCTTTGGTTGGAAAGCCTGGGAGCTTACCCACTCTGCTTTATGGGTGGGGGTTTTGGCAGGCGCAATGTTATTGCCTACCATTGCCTTCTCGCCGTTTTTCGGCATCGTTTCCGACAGAATTAATCCGCGCAATGGCTTGCTTGTAACAATATTTATGTATGGGCTTGTTGCCTCCATAACCGGCATCGCCGGCACGCTAAATCTACTCTCGCTGCCTTTGCTCACCGCTTTATCGATAGCCCTAGGGGTGGTTATGTCTGCGCATACCCCTATAAGGCTGGCGCTTGTGCCCCGCCTGGTGAAACGTCAAGCGCTTCCGAGTGCGATTGGCTACAATTCGGTCATCTTTAACATTTCCCGGGTTGCCGGCCCCGCAATTGGCGCGTGGTTAATCACGGTGGTCTCAGTACCCTACGCTTTCTTTTTGGTCACCGGTTTATGTATTGCATCCATTGCCGTTATAGCCAGCATAAAAGGTATTGCAAAAAAAGACCGAGAAAAATCCCTTGGCTTCTTTTCTGAACTGAGGGCCGGCTTTGCTTATGCCGCACAGCACCCTGTAATCAGACTAATTTTCGCTTTTGTGCTTTTAAACGGTTTTCTAGGGCGTACATTACTAGAGCTTTTGCCAGCGCTGTCTGGCCAGCTATTAAACGGAACCGCAGATACGCTGGCCACCTTGAGTGCGGCCGCCGGTGCCGGTGCCATAGCTGGCGGTTTGCTTGTAAGCCGGCAAGGCGGTAGCGACAAAGTCTTATTTCGGCTGGTGGCTATAAACCTAGTGTTGTCGTCGCTGTGTTTATTATCAATACAGTGGTTAAGCGGTCCGCGTGAGTTTACTGCGTTGGTATTTATTTTAAGCTTGGCCACTTCCGTGAGCGGTATTGGCAGCCAGGCGCTAACCCAGCTCACCGTAGAAGAAGCCTATAGAGGCAGAATAATTAGCCTTTGGGCCATGCTGGCAGTGGGATCACCGGCTATCGGCGCGGTCGCGGTGGGAGCAATGGCGCAAACCTGGGGTTTTGCTGTTATCTGTGCGGCTATAGCCCTGGTCACACTGGCATTACTCGGCATTCTTCGCCTCATTCTGCGCAAATAATACGCTGGGCCTATTGCTGCAAAATAAGCGTGGCTTTTCTCCTTTTCTAAGCTTGAAACAAGGTATATACCCGTAGCGTTTGAGATTTAGGTATTAGGAGTACGT
>JAHQVY010000028.1 GCA_019634095.1 Cellvibrionaceae bacterium | reverse complement strand
CGTAACGAGGGCGTTCAAGGGGCTGAAATTAGAGTGAATTTTTTAACTTTTGTGGCAAATTCATAGTCACTCTATGGGTGCAGCCACAAAATTGAAAAAACGCTGTAATTTCAGTTCATTGGGCGTCCGCAGTAGATTCAAATGATTAATTTAGGTTTAAGGTTCTGCCCACAGGGAGTCAGCGCTAAGTTTTGGGGGAAAGCCTATCAATAACATAAAGAAAATATCAATTGTTGTCGACTTGGGGTTTGGTGACGGGGGAAAGGGGCTTTGTGTCGACTGGCTTGCCGCTCAACAGGCAAGTAGCAGTTTGGTGCTGCGCTTTTCGGGCGGTCATCAAGTGGGCCATACGGTGGTGTTCGGCGATAAGCGTCATACCTTTTGCAACTTTGGCGCGGGCAGTTTTCGGGGAGTGCCCACCTATTACAGCGAGCACTGCACCGTGTTTCCCCCCGCCATGCTCATGGAGGCCGAGCACCTTGCACCCCTTGAGTTAAGTACCTATTTTCACCCGCTTGTGAAAGTGTGTACCCCCTGGGATATCGCTTTTAATCAAGTGCTGGAACAGCAAAACCAACACGGTTCTTGCGGCGTGGGCTACGGTACCACGGTGATGCGCCATCGCCAGGGGGTAACACTGTTTGCTCTCGATCTCTCTAATCCTTGGGTGTTTCGACACAAGCTAAACAGTATTAAAGACTACTACCAGCAGGCTAGCGGTGAAAACCCAGAGCTGCAGCGCAGCTTTCAAACCAAGATCCAGCACCTGGATATTAATAAATTTATTTTCGATTGTGAACATGCCCGCGATTTGTACCAATTGGTTCGTTTGTCTGAATTGAGCGAGCGTTTTCAGCACTGGATATTTGAGGGCTCCCAGGGAATTATGCTCGACCAAGAACACGGGATTTTTCCTCATGTCACCCCGAGCTTTACAACATCAAAAAATGTTTGGGGGCTATTGCAGCCTTATCACCCAGAGTATATCCAGCTTTTCTATGTGAGCCGCTGTTATCAAACCCGTCACGGCAATGGGCCAATGACCAGTGAAAAGCCGGTTACTTTGCAAAATAACCATCACGAAGCCAATCAGCGCAACCAGTTCCAGGGAGCGTTTCGCTGTACCGAGCTAGATTTCGCGCTGCTCGATTACGCCTTGCAGTGTGAGCGCAGTCATCATGTTAATAATTACACTCTTTCCGAAAATTTACTGATCACCTGCCTGGATCAACATCTCCAATTCAATATAGCGGAAGCTCGCACTTGGGCTAAAGCGAGGGGCTTGAAGCTTTACACCAGTTCGGGGCCTAGTTCAGAAGCGATACAAGTTAATTGACCTTAGTGTAAAAGAAAAAAATAAAAGGGCCTGCGCTCCTCAACTCTTCACATTTTGGCTAGCAATGAACTCGGCAAAATACGCTTAAACGCCTAAAAAAATAAATGGGCGAGAACCCCACAAAATGGGAAAAAGTAAAATCACAAGCGCTCTAAATAGGAAGGCGAGGTGCACGGGTTTTCCTCAATGTTGTGTTGTTTGCTTAATGAGCCTTCATACTACGGCAACAATTCGGCGTTAATGTTACTGGTGGTTAAAAACGCGGAAAATCTCTAGTACTTAGCTAGCGACACCTATGCGACAAAACAGCAATATAGCCGTAGCATTTGAAATTTAGGCCTTAGGCGTGCGTCAATTACTATTCTTGGCGAGGCGGTACTCACAAGCATGTGAGGTATTAGGGCAACGCACAATAGCCCGCTATTTAAGGTGGAGCAACACCGCCACGGGCGCTTAGTGGCGTGCTTAACAGGCCTAAATATCAAACGCTACGGGTATATAATAGGTGGCTTATCGATGGTTGAAGCAAGCTTAACAAAAAAGGCCATTACTATGGGAATACCAATCAAAGCGAATGGTTTATGTTCGCTATTCATCGTATTTATAACACCTTGCCTGGCAACAGAAAAAGCAGAGCCTCTACGTTCCGCCCTGCAAGTAAAAGCTGCTTCGCATTTTACGCAACCTTTTGCCGGCGAGCTGGATTGTGAAAATGTTGGCTACGCGCAAATCGGCGAGGTGGAGGAGCATTATTTTCCAATTTTCAAAATTTACGATCACGATAACTCTCAGCGTATCTCTCGTAAGGAGTGGCTTGGCGACCCCTATATAAAAGACAAAGCCCTGCATAAATTGAGTTTCAGCATAATGGATAAAAACAATGATGGCAGTGCAACACCAGGCGAGATGCGTATATACCTAATTGATTCGTTGAAGTTACTCGATGGCGATGGCGACGACGATGTTTTTCCTGACGAGTTTCAACACGCCTACCAAACCGGGACGGTACTGAAAAATTCTACAAAGCAACCGCTCACTACTTCCGCGGTAAACCAGGCAAAACATGCGAAGAAAGTAGCCGATAAAACAGCTAAGGGAACAACTAAGCATGCCGCTGAAGAGGCAACGGTTCAATAAATTAGCTTAATAATTTTCGCAGGCGGCGCGCGAGTGCCTTGGGTAATAATGAATGCGTGAATAGCTTAAGCGAAAAACCCATTTAAGTTTATAAAAATTAAATAAAGTTAAATAAATAGGGGCGCGCAACTGCGGGCCCCTTTCTTTTTTGGAAAATTAATCGCCTTGCTTTGAGCGAGCTTGCGAAAGCCTATTTTCCTTTATCTAGCGTTTCGAATACCTTTCGGAACTACGACCTTTTACGTCTATAAATATGGGGTTAGACGTAAAGTTAAGAATTGCCCAGGCTTCAACATCTTGATCCAATATGCCATTTATATGCGGTGGACACGCCGGATCTTCACAGGGAATACTATCGACCGCATCGTCGCGCAGTGGGTTGCCGTCCATGTCACGCACGTTAGGGGTGCCGGCTGGAATGTTGGTGCCGCGAGCGCGAATATAGCTGTCTTTCTTTGCTCTGAAGCTGTAATTGGCAACGATACGACCACCGGTATTTTCGCGTGCATAGTAGGTGTATGTAGCGGCGATTTTGGTGGTTTCAGGTGCTAGCGGGTTGAAGTATTCAGGGTCGGCCGGAGTAAATGGCTCGCTTACTCTCCCAGTAATGAAATCGATATGACGTAGGCTTGGTCTATTGATAGGTTCTTCAATACCCACTTGCAACAAGGCCGGGTTGTTAAAGAAGTATGGGCTGTTATTTTTCCCCTTGGGATCTTTTACTCTCAGCTTTACGCGAACTCGGTCGCCTTTTTTAACTTTAAGGGTTTCACCCATGGTGGCGCAACGACTGCCAGAACAGGCTTCGAAAAAAAAGTGCTGGTTAATTAACTGACCTTGTACGGCAAAGCTGTTACCACTGCGCAAGCTATCAACGATACCTTTTGCAGGGTCGTCGCTGTAGTCTTTGATATAGGTGAATTGCTCCTGGTATTCGCCGGGCCAGAAGTCATTATTAGATTCAAAGTCAAGTGGTCCAAAAGATCCTCGTGAGTGCCAGTCGGAAGAGGCGAAGTACCAAAACTTACGGCCTTCAGAAAGCATAGCATCCCACATGGTGCGCACACCTGGGCGACATAAGGTCACCTTTTCGACCGGTTCGTCGTCGTCAACTTCCGGGAAGCGACCGCCTTCGGCAAAATCTGCCGGCGTTAAGTCTTTACCATCAAAATCTTTACCTGGCATCGCGGCTTCAGCACCGGCATAACAGCCCACACCGTTAAATGTATATAAACCTGAAGAAGGGCGGCCCGCGTTATATGAACCTCTGTTCGGTTGTGCTTGGTGCCCGGGCTCGGATTCAAAACCAAAGGCGATATCGGGAGCGACCGTGTTCCAATCTCGCATATGTTCTACGTTGAAACCTTCGTTGAAACCTTCAATGAAAGCGCCTTGACGTTCAACGTGAGCTTGAACAGCCAAGGATTCCCCAGGGAAGTTTTCTTGCATCCACAAGATCCCTGCAGTTGACTTAACATGTTCACCTGCGTCGTCGATATTGATGCCGCCCACTAAAGTGCTATTGTAGTCAGCAACCCCTTCTTCAGCGCGACCAGCAAAAAGCGTTTTAATGGTTTCGTTACCTTCGTCTGTCAGTTCACAAGTCCAACCCTGGCCGCCACCTTGAGAGGTATCATCTGAATTTCGCGCGAAGCAATATTCGAATTGCGCAATGGCTTCGGCATTTGGGTCTTCCGCGTATGCGCCGTTAGAAATGGCGTTGGAAGCATGCTCATGACCAGGAACCACCCACTCTAAACCTAAAAAGGCTTCTTTATCTTCGTTACCCGGAAGGTCTCGTGCAGTGACAATGCTCGGCAAGTTGTGTTCTTGCAGCGACTGCCAGCGCCACATTCTTTGCACGGTGTTGCCGTCGCGAAGGGTGCTCGTGTTTAAGTCACCTTTAATATTTTCGCTGGTAGTAGGGAAGTCGGGGTTGAAGCTGCCATCCGCGAGTACTTCTGGGCCCTGGCCTACAGTATTGGTCCAAAGGCCACGGTTAAACGCACCATCCCGGTTAAGATAACGAAAATCAGAAATACGGCAGTCGCGCTCGCCGCTACCTGAATGACCAACGTGAATAAACCAGTCGAGATAGCTCAAGGATTTTTCAGTCAGAACTTCGACATTGGTGGACCCGTCGGAGCAGGTGGTATGGTTATGGAAGTCGCCGGATAAATATTCTCCGGCGCTAGCAGAGCCTGCAGCACTCATAACAGCCGCCGCGAGTGCTGTTTTCATTACATTATCTTTCATTTTATAGATTTCCATACATAGGTGATTGAAGGTGGTACCGCTGAAGTTATTGATTTGCTGCAAAAAAATTGGTACTTGCCGCCAGCTACCATGTTTAAGGAAAAATAATGAATATGTGATTACATGAAAATGAACCTTATTGGTCGAATTTGTGACACCTCAACTAAAAAAGCTTGTAACCGCATCGTTGTTTCGTGGGTTAACCCGCATATTGCGTCAGTTAGCTGGGTTTTCACGCCGAGGTCGCAGCTTGTGGTGGTGCTCGTAAGCCCAAACGCTGCGGGCATGTGCAGGCACGACGTGCAAGACTGATTTAATGTATGCGCTAGTGGTGTGTCACCAATTTGCGTTGCTAGAATATGTTTGCTTACATTTACTAAGTGTCAAATAGCTGTTTTTGAGTGTACTCCTCGATATTTGAGTTAAATAACGCTGAAATTAAATCTCTTAGCCTGTGAATTTGGCCGCTCTGCGCTTACGGGTGCTGAGTGGTTGGCGGATAAAAAGATAAAAAGATAAAAAATAGTTGCGTTTTCATTGATGCTGTCATTTAACGGTCACAGCTTCCATCTATGCTAATAAGTTAAATACAGCTAAATTTCTTCCGCCACGTTCGTGCCATAATCTGGCGCTTTAAAAGAAGAGTAAGTGCGAGCTATTTTAAATTTAAAATAGCTAAAGTAGGGCACAGTTATTTATTGCTCTACCTCTTTACTAACAGCGCGGAGTTTGTGAAAAGGCGAATGGAATGAACCTAGTTGCGAAAATTATGCGAGAGCCTTTGCTGCAGTTTTTATTACTGGGGGGCTTAATTTTTGCGGTAGACATTTTTACTTCGGTGAATAAAGAAGACCCACAGCTGATAGTGGTGGACGCTAATCGGCTGGAAAAATTAATAAAAATTTTCCGTGAAGGCCAAGGGCGTCTACCTAAGGAAGATGAGGTGGATAACCTCATTGTAAAATGGACGCAAAATGAGATTTTCTATCGCGAGGCAGTGGCACTTAATTTGGATGAAGGTGACGATATGGTGCGCAGTCGCCTCATTCTTAAAATGCGTAACATCTTATTCAACCGAATAATTCAACAAATACCCAGCGATGAGCAATTATTAGCTTGGTTTGAGTTGAATAGGGAAAAATACGATACGCCCTCAAGATACTCTTTTGAGCAATTTCCGATACGGGATGCAAGTAACTTGAAGGAAGCGCAGTTGCTGGCAAAGCAAGTAAACCAAAAAGACGTACCGAAAGCCTACCGAGATATAACACGCCAATACCCTCGCCGCCCAGTAACAAACCTAGAATCTTTATTTGGCTTAGAGCATACCGCCGCATTACTACAAGAAAAGCAAAATCATTGGGTGCCTGTTCGTTCCCGCTCCTCTTGGCATTTAGCGCGGGTTTACGCGGTGTCACCAGCAATTCCGGCTGATTTTGCTAAAGTGAAATCCAAAGTGCTACGGGAATACAAGAAAGCTGCAAGTGGATTACAGGTTTCTGAAATGGCAGATGCCATTTCAGATAAGTACAAGGTGTATTTAGAGTTTGATAACAACGAGGTGAATACAGTTTTAGCCAGCGTGGCTGAGTCTGCAAGGCATGTTAAGCCAGTGACCGCCGATGCTAGAACTTTGAAGGCGCGCGCCGGTGTTGCTGAAGACCAATCGATACAATGACAAATAAAATTAATTACCTTGTTCGATTCTTTGCTTTTTTGCTATGTATATTTTGCGTAGAAGTGGCTTCGCACGAAACGCCCGTTGCACTGCTAAGCGTAGTAGAGCGGGAGTTGGGTTATTATTCACTGGATTGGACCTTTTCATCGTCACGCAATCAACAAGCACCCTCGGTAGAATGGCCCAGTGCTTGTAAACAGCGTTATGCTGCCTTGGATTGCGGGAATACCCCATTGCTTGGTGAAATATCTCTGCCGCAAATTGGCGAGGAATATTCGGCTGCGGTGGTGCAAATTAAGTATCTCAATAAGCCTGGGCAAAGCTTCACCTTAAGTGGCGCGAACCGCAGCTTTGTATTGACAGCCAACGGTCGGCTGCCTTGGCAACAGGTGGCTGCATCCTATGTTCCCCTCGGTGTCGAACACATCATGCTTGGGGTGGATCACTTGCTGTTTGTGCTGGGCTTAATTTTATTGGTAAAAGGCACCGGCAATTTAATTAAAACTATTAGCTCTTTCACGCTTGCCCACAGCCTAACTTTGGCAGCCGCTACTTTGGGGTGGGTTGGCGTGCCAGAAGATGCTGTCAATGCGGCGATTGCGCTGAGCATTGTGGTTTTAGCCGTAGAGGTAAAAAAATATCGCGGTGGTGAGCCCTGCTTAAGTGCCCGTATACCATGGATTATTGCTTTCGGTTTCGGCCTTTTGCACGGTTTTGGTTTTTCCGGTGCCATGACAAATATCGGATTGCCTGCCGAAAATCTGCCTTTGGCTTTGTTGTTTTTTAATATTGGGGTGGAAATTGGGCAGGTGTTTTTCGTTTTTTTAGTCTTCGCGATTTATTACTCTCATCGAAATCTAGAAATAAAGTTTCCATTTTGGGCCGCGCCAGCAGGTATTTATGGTGCGGGTGCGATAGCCAGTTATTGGTTTTTGTCGCGATTTGCACTACTGCTCGCGTAGCACATGGCAAACCGTTTTGTTATTGAAGGCCCAGCACAATGCATATAGAAAAATCGGGAAAGCTTTTGCATAAATTAGTCTGTTTAACGCTAATAATGCTGAGTGCGCAGGCCATTGCGCATGCGGAGCAAGGTGTTGTCGGTGGGTTTATAGCCGGTGTTATGCATCCAATTTTAGGCCCCGATCATATGTTAGCGATGGTTGCGGTGGGCCTATGGGGGGCCCAGTTAAAATCGCCCGCTATTTGGATTCTGCCTTTAACGTTTCCGATGGTGATGGCATGCGGCGGTTTGTTGGGTATTGCCGGTATTGAAATGCCTTATGTCGAGGTGGGGATCTCTCTCTCCGCTTTAGTTTTGGGTTTAGCAGTGGCGGGTAATGTACGTGCTAAGCTCTGGTTTGCCATGATCATCGTGGGCTTGTTTGCGGTGTTCCACGGTCATGCCCATGGCAATGAACTGCCCAGTGCCGTGAATCCGCTCGCCTATGGTGTCGG
>JAHQVY010000202.1 GCA_019634095.1 Cellvibrionaceae bacterium | reverse complement strand
TTTTTAATCACGTTACCGGTTTGCGACACTACAGTTGTTAACGAATGGAGCCGCCGTTAACCTCAAAATAAAGGTAACATTGCAAGGCCGGCGTAAATGAAAAACTAGTGCTGTCTGCGGGCTGTGTAAAACACTGAATCAGCCATTGCCGGCTCAGGGTTGCACTTCATCCCTATCGGCGGGCAAGCTCGGCTACTAAGGTTGCGCGTGCGGCCTTGCCTTTGGGCTGGTTAATTATCTTCAACTTTCTATGCGATGCAGGAGAACGTTTAATGGCGAATAATTTTTCACTACATATTGATGCTTGGGCCCATGGCGCGGCGATCCCGGCCCGCTTTGCTTTTGGCCGCCCCGGTGAGGAGAGTCCCTTTGCTCCCAGTGACAACCTCAATCCGACCATTCGCTGGTCTAATGCGCCCCAGGGAACGCGTTCATTCGCACTTATTTGCCACGACCCCGATGTGCCCTCTGCGGCAGACGATGTTAATCAAGTGGGTAAGCTCGTGCCCGCAGATTTGCCCCGTGTCGATTTTTTTCATTGGGTGTTGGTCGATATCCCTGCCACCACCGCCGGCATTGATGAGGGGGCGGCCAGCAGTGGTATCACTGCCCGCGGCAAAGCGCTGGGTGCTACTGAATTCGGTATTACGGGTAAAAACGATTATAGCGCCTGGTTCGATGGCGACACCGAGATGCAAGGCATTTATGGCGGCTATGACGGACCTTGCCCGCCGTGGAACGATAGTATTTTGCACCACTATTACTTTACTGTGTATGCTCTCGATACCGAATCTCTCGGCTGCCAGGGCGCGTTTTCTGGACAACAGGCCCTGCAGGCGATGCAGGGTCATATTCTGGCGAAAGCCGCTCATATGGGTACTTACACCATGAACCCTAGGGTGGTCTAGGGCTGAGAGGCTTTGGTTTTTAGTGGGTTTGTAGCGGTTTTTTTGAGGGGCGCAAAATAAGCGCTTTACACCCACAGGCCCGCTTCACAGCTAACAATGTAGGCGATAAAGGTAACAAAAAAGTGCAGTTAAAAATCCGATTTTGCAAGAGCTCGAGCTGGCCCTGCGCAGTGACCAAACACAACCACTCGCTGTATTAACCTTTATATGCAAAGCAAAGTATTGCCGAATTAAACAAGGATAACCGGTGTTTTATGACAATTAAATCCCAGCAACCTGTTTGTGCAGAGGTATTACTCGATGCAAAAAATGCCGTCAAGTAGGGCCTGGCCCGGAAGATATCCGCAGGTTAAACGCATTGTTTAGTAGGTTAAAATCATGATCTACAGTTTTGCGGCAATTTTATTTGCCCTTTTAGTCTACGGTCCCAGCGCGTGGGTTAAGTTTGTGATGTGGCGGCACGCCAAGCCCATTGATGACATGCCGGGCACCGGGGGCGAGCTGGCGCAACACCTCGCCGAGAAGTATCAGCTCGACGGTGTTACGGTAGTGCAGGGAGAAGAGGGTAGGGATCACTACAATCCTGCGGAGCAATGCGTGTCTCTCGGCCCCAGTGTTTATAGCGGTAAAAGCTTAACCGCCGTGGCCATTGCGGCTCACGAAATAGGCCACGCTATTCAGTTTACGCGAAACGAACCGGTGAGCCGGCTCCGAGGAAAATATTTGGGCAGCGCGTTCACCATTAAAAGAATTGGTTCCGCCATTATGCTGAGCCTGCCATTGGTGACTGTGCTGTTTAAAATACCGCAGGTTATCTTTCTTGCCGCAGCCCTCGGCGTAATGACCATGCTGGCCTCTGCGCTGGTATATTTAGCGGTGCTGCCCGAAGAGTATGACGCTAGTTTTAACAAAGCCTTGCCGATATTAAAACAGGGTTATGTGCCTGCGGTACATATTCCCGCCATTCGGCAGGTGTTGCGTGCAGCGGCGTTAACGTATTTTGCCGCCGCCTTGGCAGATACTTTGAACTTGTGGCGTTGGTTGCGGGTGTTCAGATAATTTTCGAATACTGCATAGGGGCGGGTGTGCTGGCGACATATTTATCGAACACCCTCTAATATCGAACATCGAACATCGAACATCGAACATCGAACATCGCACACAGCGAGCGCAAGCCACTGCCCGTTGCAGGTGATGCTGCCTTGCGGCTGTGCCAATAATTCGCGGGTCTGTTTCCAGCGTTGTGTAAAGAAGCTGCGGTAAAAGCGATACAGGAGCGGTGCCTGCGCTCTATTTTTACTTGGTTGCAGTATAGTTTTCGCTATCCGGGTAGCATTCGAATTAAATCAAACAAGCGCTTAACGGCGTCCTCATTTTTCATGCCATTGGGCAATATTCACGGGTTTTCAGCGTCAGTTTCTATGGACAAAACACTTGCCTCTCAAATGCGCCAAGCGATGCGACGTCTGGCCTCTGGCGTTTCTATTCTCAGCGCATGCGATCACCTCGGAGCGCCGATGGCGATAACTGTATCGTCGGTGACTTCCGTTTCCGATGCGCCGGCTTCGTTGTTGATAGGCAATGTTAGCCACAGCTATTTTTCATCTTCTGCCAGCAAAGATTTGCTGCTCTACCTGAATGGCAGTTACCGCCAGTTAAGCATTGACCCTTAAATACGCAATTCCTGCGCGAGGTTTAGGGAACCACACAATCTTGTTATTGATGGTGTGCGGCATATCACATTAATGTCATTTTATTGGAGGCTGGCTATCTTTATTGGGCTGCGTTACGTTCCAAATTCCGCTGCACTGAGTAAGATTACGAAGTGAGGTTTTTATGGATTTTGGGCTTGTGATGAATTTTGCGCCAGATCAGTCAAGGCATCGTCTGATTGCAGATAGCAACGCAAAGGGCCCATTTAGTCCCTGTGGTGGTCGGTAAATGGGTGTCGTTTGCAGCGAAGTCCCTCCTGTCGTCGTACTTCATGCTTTACGTCTTTTTGATTGGAAGTGCATCTGCTTTATGGTAATTAAGTATTGGCTCTGACCATTCTGTCACAATACGGCTCTATGGTTGTGGTCGATAATTAAACGAGATGAATGTAAATTAGGATGATTCGTGATTTTAGAAAGCTATGAATTAGCTAAAGCGGTAGTGTTTTTTCACGGCCATCGCATTGTGAAATCGATGCTTTTTTCGGAGTTTGAAGCGATACTTGACGGATATGTGCCCGTCATCGAATTCGCTGGTAAACGCTGTGAAGCGGCGTATGTTGAAATTAATGTCGCGCTCGAGGTTTGCACCGCGGTTTTTTTTCGCGTCACTTTTGGCCGCAAAGGTGAGGTTGATTCGGCGTGGAACCTGCCCATCGATCAGTTGGCCGCAATGGCCGATCCAGTGCCCGACACGGCTTTGGGGTATTTTCGCTTGGTGTGTTACAGCCAGTGCCCAATTAACTATTTCCAGGATTACCTATGGGAGCCCGATTTCGCCAAGGGCAAACGGCAATTGCGCGCCTTGCAACACTTCACTAAAGATAATCGCCTTGCAATTCGTTTCCGTCACGCGGCGGGTGATAGCGGCCCTGATGACAAGCGCGTGCCACTGTTGTCTGTCGAGTCTAGTTACGATGATTTAGCAGACCCAGAGCGCCGACTCGATGATTTAAAAGCGCAGCTTAAGAGCATGCACGTTCAAGGAGTGCTGGCAAAAAAAGAAAGTGAGGCGTTGATTACCAAGCTCAAAAATGATCACGAGAGACGTATTACTGAATACCGCGCCCTGTTTACGGAAAAAGATCGCCAAGTAAAAGCGTTGCGTGAAAGCAACCAAAGCTTGAAGGATGCCGTTGACGAAAAGCACAAGAAGCTGTTGGCTTTGCGTCATTACTATGAGCAAAAACTAGCCAAAGTCGAGGGTCATGAAAAAGAGCTGGCGGATTCACTGTACGAAAATTTCGAGAAAGAAATGCAGCTTGTGCGGCAAGCGGACTTAAAAGATTACCGCCAGCGCCTAAAAATGCGTGACACAGAGATTCAACATTGCAAAGATAAAGAAATTGTTTTGAAACAAGAAGTCGTAACTTTGCGTCAACAGAACGAAGCGCTAACTAAAGGCAAGGGTATCGAGTTACTGCAAGATCTGTTGGCGAAGGGCTGTCGTTTAGTAAAGTTTCAGTCCGGTTGCGAGTACGTTAATATCCCCATAGAAGATATCGACAAATTCTTAGGCAATGTACAAGCCTATGTGGCGGCTCGCTATGGCATTAGTGAGGCGCAGTATCAGGGCTGGGAGCGTCACTATAAGGCGCCGGTTTGTGTCGCTGTGAATGCCAGCGGTCAGTTTTGCGGCGACGGCATTGAGCGCTGCGAAAACCCCAGCGATTTTCAATGGGGGGTATCGGACCGCTGCAATAAGCATAAAGTGTTTGGTAAATTTGGCAAATGCAAAGCGGTTAGCGCTTAAGTGACCCTGCGCAACATTCAACCCATTTAAATGAGCGTCGGCCTATCCTATCTGCTGAGCTAAAACTGCAACCTTGACGCACTTACTTCCTGCAAACTGGCCCGAACTCGCCCCCGAGACTATCGCGCGAATCGCGCCGCTACAAAATATCCACCACCCCGCCTTTACCCGTGCGAAGCTGCGAGTAAGCCTGAAACGCGAAGACTTGCTGCATCCTATTTTAGGGGGCAATAAAGTGTATAAGCTGCTTGGGCACCTGAAAAACTGGCGTCGGTGTGGCGGCAAGCCTCTGGCCAGTTTCGGTGGCGCGTATTCTAATCACTTACTCGCCCTTGCTGCCGCGGGCGCTGCGCTGCGCTGTCCCACTTGGGGGGTGGTGCGCGGCGAGCGACCGCCGCTTTTAAGCCCCACCCTTGCGGATGCCGAGGCCTTTGGTATGCGTCTGCATTTTATTTCTCGTTCAGATTATCGTCGGCGTGGCGATGCCGCTTTTGCCGCGCAGCTGGAAAAGACATTGGGGGAAGTGTATTGGATTGCCGAGGGTGGGGCAGGGCTGTTGGCGCTGAGCGGTTGCCAGGCCCTGGCGCGAGAAATCGTGGCGAGGGGGTCGGTAGATGTCTTGTGCCACGCCTGCGGCACTGGCGCTTCGCTTGCTGGTCTCGCTGCAGGATGCGGCGAAGGGGTGCAGTCCCTGGGGATTGCGGTGCTCAGAGGCGACCTCGACAAAATGCGCAGCGACGTTGCCGCATGGCTAGCTGAAGCCGGGATAGATAATCTCAACTGGGCTATTTTGCCGGGGTTTGCTGCGGGGGGCTACGGCAAATTACACACAGAGTTGCTGGAATTTATGACCGACTTTTATCGGCAAACCGCTGTGCCTCTGGATGCGGTATACACGGCTAAATTGATGCGTGCGGTGGTGATCTTGGCAGAGCGGGGCTACTGGCCAGCACACAGCCATATCGCTGTGGTTCACTCCGGTGGCCTGCAGGGTAATCGCGGTTTCCCTCAGCTGCAACTGGGCGTGGATGGCAGATAAACTGAGCAGTGCGCCAGCTGTTTGGAATACCCTAAATTAGTCTTGCCGCAAAAGTTAAAAAATTCACACGCTAGTTGCAGCCCCTTGAACGCCCTCGTTAGTGTAGTGTCTCAAGCTAACGTTATATATAGAAAGTCTCCATAAGGCTCACAGCAAGGCGCTGCTTGCAGGCAATGGTTTTTCCCTTGGCAAGAGCAGCAACACCGCTGTGAGCCTTAGGGTGGCTTCCCGAAGGGCGAGTCGCATTTCCCCGTGTTTATTGTTGAACATATTATTTCAAAAATGCGCCTCGTCTATATGTGACGTTAGTTTGAGACACTACACTAGGTTATAAGGCGTAAGATGTAACTATACCTCTAGCGTTTAAGATTT
>JAHQVY010000201.1 GCA_019634095.1 Cellvibrionaceae bacterium | reverse complement strand
TTCTTTGCGGTAACTCTGCACGGGTCTCGTTTTATCCGAAGTTTGTATACTATCGCTATGGTTTATATTTGCCCAAAGGGTCTTGTTTCTGGCTTGAAATTTGAAGCTTGAAATTTGAAGCTTGAAATTTGAAACTTTAAAAAGTTACTCGCTAGTGCAAACACACTTTGGAAATATCCCTCTAAGCGCGAGGCCTGCATGTCTGCTGGTGACGCTTTGAAATAGGAGGTATCCTATACTAATGTGTTGGATTTAGTCCTCATGAGTAGCCTCCACGGCCCCTGTCGGTGTGCGATGCCACGAATAAACTGGGCCTTAACCTTAAATAGCGTGGCTGTTGGGCCTTGTCGTGGCTCACCGAGAACAGCCGCCAAGAAACTAATTGACCCAGGCCTAATATTTAAAAGCCCAGCATTATATGGGTATATTCTTCGCACTCTTTATTAATATAAAGTTGGCTATTGTTTGGGTGTGAGTAGCAAACTCATAAGAAATGCTCGCTTTGCAAGAGTAGGCGTTTAATCCTTGGTAACCGTTCAGAATATCCGCTTCTCGAAGCCTGATATTGGGAGTATAGGAAATTTATGTCATCTTTGACTATCGCGATGGCCCAGATAAACCCTTTGGTAGGTGACATCGCGGCCAATACGGCACGTATCTTAGACTGTTCGGTGCGCGCATATGAAACCTACAGTGCTGATATCGTTGTTTTCCCCGAACTGTGTATAACGGGCTACCCTCCAGAAGACTTGCTGTTGCGGCCCAGTTTAAGCTTGCGCGTCGAGGAGTCCCTCAAACTGTTGAAAGAGTCTGCGCTTAGCTACACCGTGGTGGTGGGTTATCCCAAACTCATCGATGGCAGGCTTTACAATATGGCCGGGGTCATTACCGATGGTGAGCTGGTGCACGAATATGCTAAACAGTGCCTGCCCAACTACCAGGTGTTTGATGAAAAACGGTATTTTGCCGAGGGAACGGCATCGAGCGTCTTTTCACTGCGCGGTGTTCGCGTGGCTTTGACTATTTGCGAGGATATTTGGAATGAGGGCCCTGCGGAACAAGCTGCGCAATTGGGTGCCGATTTACTTATCAATTTAAATGCCTCGCCCTTTCATGTTAATAAATTTAAAGAGCGTGAAGCCCTCGTATCCCGGCGAAGCAGAGCCCTTGGCTTGCCGATAATTTATGTTAATCAAGTGGGGGGGCAAGACGAACTGGTATTCGATGGCGCGTCGTTTGCCACCGATGTGAGAGGCGATATTATGCAGCGTGCCGCGCATTTTAGCGAAGACACCTCCCTGGTAATCTATGACCCCAGTGCCGCGACCAAACTACTGGCAGTGACCAACCCCTTCCAGTTTGCCTCACGTCCCGTGGCGACCGTATATTCGGCCCTGGTCTTGGGCGTCAAAGATTATGTGAATAAAAATGGGTTTAAAAGGGTGGTACTCGGCTTGTCTGGTGGGATCGATTCTGCACTAACGCTAGCCATCGCGGTGGACGCACTCGGCGCAGAACGGGTTGAAGCCGTGATGATGCCCTTTCTCTATACCTCCGATATGAGCAAAAATGATGCTGCAGAAGAGGCGCGTTTGCTGGGTGTTAAATATCGCGTGATCGATATCGCTTCGATTTACGAAGCTTTTATTGCTTCGCTAGACAGCGTATTTGGCGATTTGCAAAAGGATACTACCGAGGAAAATCTTCAGGCTCGCACACGCGGCGTTATCTTAATGGCTTTGTCTAACAAGCTGGGTTATTTAGTGCTTACCACGGGCAACAAAAGTGAAATGGCGGTGGGCTACGCAACGCTTTACGGCGACATGGCCGGGGGCTTTGACGTGCTCAAAGACGTACCAAAAACGCTAGTTTATGCCTTGTCGGAGTATCGCAATTCCCTCGGCGAGGCCATTCCTCCCACGGTAATCTCGCGCCCACCTTCTGCAGAGCTCGCACCGGACCAAAAAGACCAAGACTCTCTGCCCGACTACGAAGTGCTGGATAAAATCCTAGAAATGTATATCGAACAGGATATGAGCGCAGAGGCGATCATCGGCGAGGGGTTCAAGCGCGATGAAGTGCTGCGGGTGCTGCGCTTGGTAGATCTCAATGAGTATAAGCGACGCCAGGCGCCCATTGGCGTGCGAATCAGTAAGCGCGCCTTTGGTCGGGATCGTCGCTATCCCATCACCAACGGTTGGAAGCTGGGGAATTAGCCACCTTACTCAACAGTGGCATGTTCAACCTTGGGCTAATTAATTGGGCGGCGGTACCGAGTCGAGATCGCGTCTTGAGTAGAACGCGTTGTAACGTTCGCGGGTGTCAAAGCTCATGCCCTGTTTTTTGCTGAACAAGCCCAGTGTCAGGTAGTCGAACCAAGACAGCGAGCTGCGGCTGGCGTATTTGTAGTTAAACTTGCCATCGTTATCTAGGGCGGGGTGATCGGGGTAGTTGTGGGTGAGTACCTCCGCAGCATCCTCGGACAAGTCATCCATTTCCATCATTTTATAAGCCTGCGCCATTACCGCCAGGCCATCGGGTACTGCGGGGGTGAGTTGAAAGTTCTCCACAACGTATTTGCCACGATTGGCCGCCGCTAAATAAGCCCCTCGCAACATGTAATAGTTGGCAACATTGATTTCGCTGCGAGCGAGGCTATTGCGCAGGTAAATCATACGTTTCTGCGCATCTTTGGCATAGGGGCTGGTGGGGAAACGCTCGAGAAGTTGGGCGAAGTAATTGAAGGACTCGCGCGCGCTGCCGGGGTCGCGGCGAGTGGTGTCAGTTGCGAGAGCCGAAAACAGACCGGTGTCGTTAAAAAAAGCGGCTATGCCGCGCATATAATAGGCGTAATCGACATTTCGATGCTGTGGATGCAGTCTGATAAAGCGATCGGAGGCGGCTATAACCGAATCGTGTTCATTGGATCGGAAATAGGCATAAATCAATTCCAACTGCGCTTGTTCTGCGTAAGTGCCAAAGGGGAAAGTTTCTTCGAGCAGTTCCAGCGTTTGTGCTGCGGCTTCCCAGCTGGAGGTGCGCAGGTATTTTTGTGCGCTCTCGTAAACGCTCTGTTCGCTGCTCTTTTCAGCCTTTTCCTCTTTGTTGCTGGCGCAGCCGGTGAAAATGAGAGCCAATAACACGGCCAATACGCTTAACTTAGGCATGTGAGTCGATCTTCCGAAATAAGTTGCAAATTGCATTCAGTTCTCTTTAATGTATCAGTATTGAGCTCCCTTATCGGGGGATGCGACAGTGTAATCTAGTCACTTTTCCAACTCAAACTCACAAAGCCATGCGCGATATAAATTTGGACTCTTTTAGCGAACCCGATGCAACCGACGGTGGCGCTCAGATGATTTTACGCCAGCAGCGGGTACCTATGCACAAAGCGGGGGCAAGGTTTGATGCCATCGCCGCAGAATTGTTCCCAGAGTTTTCTCGCTCCAGGCTTCAGACTTGGATTAGGGCAGGGGAGTTGTGCGTCGACGGCAAAAATGTGAAAGCCAATACCAAACTCGCCGGTGGTGAGCTACTGGTATTGCAGACGCGCACCCAGCCCGAGGGCGAATGGCTCGCCGAGGCCATCGACTTTCCGGTGGTGTATGAAGATGAAGCGGTGGTGGTAGTGAATAAACCCGCGGGTTTAGTGGTGCATCCGGCAGCGGGCAACCTCCAAGGTACGCTGCTCAACGGTTTGCTGCACCGCTACCCCGGTTTGCGCAACTTGCCCCGCGCGGGCATTGTGCATCGTCTGGATAAAGACACATCGGGTTTGATGGTTGTTGCGAGAACGTTACAGGCGCAGGCTGCCCTGGTGGAGCAGCTGCAGGCCAGGAGCGTGACGCGAATTTATGAGGCGCTGGTGCAGGGCGTGCCGGACAGCGAAGGCCATATTGAAGGCAATATCGGCCGTCATCCACACAATCGTTTAAAAATGGCTGTGATTTCCAGCGGCAAGCCGGCTGTTACCCACTATCGAGTACTCCGGGCAAATGCGCACTTCGCCCATGTACGCATCAAATTAGAAACCGGGCGCACCCATCAAATTCGGGTGCACATGGCGCATCTGGGTTTTCCGCTGGTGGGCGATCAAGTGTATGGCAAAGCCCTTAATCGATCTTTGTCGCGAAGCGCTGCTTTTGCCGCCGCGGCTGCGTTTCCCCGTCAGGCGCTGCATGCTGTGGGCCTCGGTTTCACCCATCCAGACAGCGCAGTGCAGCGCGCCTGGCGCGTGAAGCCGACGCAAGATATTGCCGATTTAATGGCTGGCGTATTCCAGCATGACTGCTAGTGCCGCTACCCTTTTGCAACCGGAATGGCCGCGACCAGACAATATAGCCGCGCTGATAACCACCCGGCGCCATTCGGGCCACAGCGAAGCGGCTTTTGCACGCTTTAATCTGGCCACTCATGTCGGTGATGCGAAAGAGGCCGTGCTCGCCAATCGTCGTGCTCTGGCAAGCCAAGTGCAGGTTAAACTGCCTTGGCTGCAGCAAAACCACTCCACTCATATTGCCTGTGTCGACGCTGGGTTAGCCCCAGAGGCCGCGTATGATGGCAGTTACACCAGGGCAAATCAGGTGGCCTGTGCGGTTTTAACGGCAGATTGCCTGCCGGTTTTTTTGTGTGACGATCGCGGGCGGCAGGTGATGTGTTTACATGCTGGCTGGCGAGGCCTTGCCGCCGGTATTTTGTCGCGCGGTGTCAGCTTGTTTCCGCCACAAGCCCGAGTTTTGGCCTATTTGGGGCCCGCGATTTGCAGGCTTTGCTTTGAGGTGGGCGCGGAGGTTCGAGAGTCATTTTTGGTTGCGGCAAAACAGCGGCGTTTCAGCCAATCGGTAGAGTCGGCTTTTGTCGCGGTGCCCGATCAACCAGGGAAATACTTTGCCGATCTTTACCAGCTAGCAAGGATAGAACTGCAAAGCGCAGGGGTAGCCGCAATTTACGGGGGTGAATTTTGTACCTACTGTGACAGCGAGCTGTTTTACTCTTACCGCCGCGAAGGCGAAACCGGCCGCTTTGCGAGTTTAGTTTGGCGCTGCTCTTAATATGCAATCTGCAATCTGCAATCAGCAATCTGCGGTCAACTGTCGGCAATCGCCGAAGCTTGAGCGGGATAACACCTTTTAATGTCCCGCAATGCGTCGGATGTGTAGCCGGTGGTGGTATCTGGTAACGAG
>JAHQVY010000200.1 GCA_019634095.1 Cellvibrionaceae bacterium | reverse complement strand
TATAAAACGGGCTTTTTTTATTCGTAAACACCGGGGAAAACGGCATTTACATGTTTATAGGCTATCGCAAAACTTATTTTTTGATACCTTCAATACTAATAAACATTTCAACATGGGTACCCGCTTCGCCCAGCTTGGCAAGTTTAAAACCGAAATCCGCAGGGTTTAATATGGTGCGGCCTTCGAAACCTTGACGATAACCACCCCAGGGGTCTTTACCACCACCGACCACGTTTACGTCAATGGTAATGGGCTTGGTCATACCGGCCAGGGTTAAGTCGCCTTCTAACTTGGCTGTTTTGTCGCCCGTAGGCGTGTACTTGGTGCTTTTGAAGCTGGCCTTGGTGAACTTATCGAAGTTTAAGTAATCTTTAGATTTGAGATGTTTGTCGCGCAGGCCGTGGTTGGAATCGAGACTGAGGGTGTTTATATCCACAGAAATAGTACTGGCTTCAGGTTTTTTAGGGTCGTAGGTGAATTCACCGGTAAAGTCGTCGAATCGCCCCCATAGCCAGCTGTAACCTAAATGCTTAACGCGAAACTGGAGAAAAGCATGCGCGCCTTTTTCCGAGTCATCGATCACATAGGTGTCTGCGCTTGCGCCGAAAGACGCCGCCAAGACCAAACTTAAAACGACGGATTGTAACAATTTCATAGTATAACCTTATTCAAATTCAAGTGAGGGTTGTTAAAAACTTAGTCACACAAACGAAAAAACGCACAAATCACTGAGTGCTTGTGGGTTTCAACATTCTTTTGAGCGTGGTGTCCTTGTCAATAATATGATGTTTTAAAGCAGCGACTCCGTGCAATGCCGCAATGATAACAATAGAGAAGGCAATTATTTCGTGAAAATCGGCAGCCATATCTTCTAAGTTATCAATACCCGTGATTAATGCCGGTATCGGCAGGCCAAAAAAGCTGAATGGCTGGCCTTTTGCTGTGGCAATCAAGTAACCGGAAAAAAACATCGAAATAATCAGAAGATATAATACTCCATGAACTATTTTCGCTACCAGCTTTTCCCAGACTTTGTGGTTGCTCAATGATGTTGGCATTCCTGCGTGAGCGCGCCAAAAAAGTCTGAACGCAGTCAGGAGCACTAACAAAGTACCAACACTCTGGTGAATCAAGGGTGCGCGATGGTACCACGTACTGTAATAACTTAAACCCACCATCCAAAGACCCACTATAAAAAGGCACAACACCGTCAATGCGGTCAGCCAATGGATAGTAATATGTAGCCAACCATAGCCATTTTCAGAATTTTTCATGATCAGAACGGCCCCCTTTGAGCGCAGAAAACAAATGAGCACAGGAAACAAAACGCCTTCAACGCCGTTTTGGGCTGGGTTGGTAGGCGCGCGGTAAAATTAAAGCACTACAGCAGGCTTTTCATAACCACCTCATACACATCCTTTGACAAATTAGGCTGTGCTTGAATCGCTCGCAGTGCGTCGCGCATCAGGTTTTTGCGCACATCATCGTAACGCTTCCAACGGGTCAGCGGCGTGAGCAAGCGGGCGGCAACTTGTGGATTTTGCTTGTTAAGAATAATAATTTGATCGCGTAAAAATTCGTAACCAGCGCCACTTTTATCATGAAAATTAACAATATTTTGTGTGCAAAACGTACCCACCACGGCGCGAATTTTATTGGGGTTGCGCGCGTCATAGGCCTCGTGCTGCATCAATAGCTTTACTCGCTTCAACGCCCCAGGCAGCGCACAAGAGGCTTGCACCGCAAGCCAATTATTCATCACCAATGGCTCGCTGCGCCACCGACGGTAAAAATCGGTCAGTGTTTCATCGCGCTGCTCTTGTTTACCGCTTTTCGGTGAATGCACTATTGCCGTTAGCGCGGCTAGTTGATCGGTCATATTGTCGGCGTTCTCATACTGAGCCCGCGCCAGGGCAAAGCCTTCTTCCCTGCCGGAAAAAATCAAATACTGCAAGGCGGTGTTCTTTAAACTGCGCTGGGCAATTTGCTGTGCCGAGGGCTGGTAAACCTGCGGCGCGCTCAATGTTTGATAGCGAGGCATCAACACATCAAACATACTTTGGGCAAGTTTGCGCTTAACACGGTTGCGCGCATGATGAATCGCATCGACATCGATTAGGGATTTTTGCTCACCGATAAATTGCTCGCTGGGCAGCGATAACATTAGAGCAACCATCGCCGGGTCCTGTGAGGTGCTCTCCAGCAGGCTCGACAACACCTCGAGAAACACCGCGGGAACCTCTGGCGACGGCGTGGTACCCATTTGTTGCATAACGCTATCGATAACTCGCAGCGACATCTGCTGACAGGCATCCCAGCGACAAAAACCGTCATCATCGTGCATAACTAGGTGAGCAAGCTCTTCTAGACTGTAGCGATACTGGTAATTTATCGGGGCGGAAAAGCCTTTGAATAGCGCGGGAATCGGTTGTTCAGCAATATTTTCAAACACAAAAGACTGTTGCGCCTGATTAATTTCCAACACCCTTTGCGTGTTATCTTTAGTTTCGGCATTCGCTGTTTCACCGCGCAATTGCAGCTTTAAAGCGCCGGCTTCACCGTGCAAACTGACTTGCATTGGAATCAAAAACGGCTGCTTGTGCTCACACTCTGCCGTGGGGGCGCAACTTTGCTTGACATGTAAACTAAAAGTCTTCGCCTCGGCTTGATACTCGCCGTCTATCTGTAATTTGGGAGTACCTGCCTGACGGTACCAATGCATAAACTGCGAGAAATCTGCCCCCGAAACGTCGGCCATGGCTTTGACAAAGTCTTCGATCGTCACCGCCTCGCCGTCGTGGCGTTCGAAATATAAATCGCTACCTTTGCGGAATAACTCGCTACCCAACAAGGTGTGAATCATACGCACAACTTCAGCGCCTTTTTCATACACGGTAAGCGTGTAGAAATTGGAAATTTCAATGAATGACGAAGGTTGCACCGGGTGGGCCATCGGGCCGGCATCTTCAGCAAATTGCAAGGAGCGCAATAAGCTCACATCCTCAACCCGTTTAACCGTTCGCGAGCCCATATCCGCGGAAAATTCTGCATCGCGAAAAACGGTGAACCCCTCTTTTAAACTCAACTGGAACCAGTCGCGACAAGTCACTCGATTACCGGACCAGTTGTGGAAATACTCGTGGGCAACCACCCCTTCGACTCTCTGAAAACCGGCATCGGTGGTGGTTTCTTGTTTTGCCAGTACGCACGAAGTATTAAAAATATTTAAACCTTTATTTTCCATGGCGCCCATATTAAAGTCGTCTACCGCGACAATCATAAAAATATCTAAATCGTATTCGCGGCCATAAACTTCTTCATCCCAAGCCATGGCTCGCTTTAACGATTGCATAGCGTGGTCACATTTGTCTTTATCTTTTTCTTCAACAAAAATGCGCAACAACACTTCCCGCCCCGAAACCGTGGTGAAGGTATCGTCGATATGAACCAAACTACCTGCCACCAGCGCAAACAGATAACTTGGCTTCTTAAAGGGGTCGTGCCAAACCACCCAGTGTCGTTCCCCGTCTTCGCCAGCATCAATTTTATTGCCGTTGGACAACAGCACCGGGAATTTACTTTTTTCCGCGCTAATACGCGTGGTAAATTCACTCATTACGTCGGGGCGATCAATAAAATAGGTTATTTTTCGAAAACCTTCAGCTTCACACTGGGTACAATACATCGTACGCGAGCGGTACAAACCTTGAAGAGAGGTATTTTCTTGGGGCTTAATTTGCGTAATGCAGCTGAGCTCGAAGCGCTGCGGCACATCGAATATTTTCAGGGAGTTTTCATCCACCAAATAGGCGTCGCTGGGCAGCGCTTCACCATCTATAGCCAGGGACATCAACTTAACATCTTGCCCATCGAGAACTAGCGGGCTGTTCTGATCGGCACTGGCACTACGTACAATGGTTAGTTGCGCACGCACTTCGGTGTAATCTTCAAATAAATCGAAGGATAACTGGGTTTTTTCTATTAAAAAATGGGGTGACTGGTAATCCTTGAGGTAAACAGCCTCTGGTTGCGATTCTTTCACCTTTTTCTCCACTACGTTGAATCGGAATACGTTGAATCGAAATATGTTTGGCAATACAAACGACGAATATGGGCACGACGAGTGCCTTGGCTGTAAATGCGCAGATACTCCGGAGTTGGGCTACCCGCACAACGCCATTAGTAAAACGTTACCGCTATGCCAGTAGTAAAACTTTACCGCTATGATCGCCATTTCACAGGCTGTTCAGAAGGCTCGTGCTGACAAGCCGAGTCTTTCGGGGGTACGTAGCCAGTGCGCTCTTCTTCGACAACGTGCTGATGTTCATAGGCGATAATAGCCTGCATACAAACGGTTTTTTGCTGCGAAGTTAACTTTTGACCATCGGGCCACTTCCCAAGGGCGACCGCTTCGCGGAATTTTTCGTAAAGCTCAGGCGTGAGCCGTTTCTGATACTCTTCAATATTCATAGTCAAATTAAAAACCGTAGCACAGCCCGCTCGAGAAACCGATAGTATCCGCCATGCAGCTAAACCGATTACTCAGGAGCAGACAATCGCTGAAAATAATTAAACGCTTACCCTTCCTGCAACATTACCCGCAACGTTTAAGTATTAGGGCCTTATGGGCAGGTCGCTTTTTCGCCCTGGGCAGGTAGCTGCACTAGGCCCCCGCACTCGGCGGCCTCGCTGAACGCTTATCGAACCCTATATATAACTTGGCCAGCACCATACCCATAACCCAGCCGCCGACATGTGCGCCATTGGCCACTTTAGCATTACCGGGCAGCAACCAATCGATTAAGCCAAACACACCCAAGGCAAGCCAAATAAACATAAAATAGTAGGTGCGATCGGGAAGTTGTAATATTTTAGCATTGTTACTCTTACCATAGATCCATAAAAAGCCAAGATACGCATACACAACCCCGGAGTAACCTAAAAAATAGACACTGCCGGACACCGCATACTGCAGCAAGTTTGAAAACACGCCGCTGATCACCACGATAAGCAGGCAGTTGCGGGTGCCGAGACTATACTCGATTCTTGCGCCTAACTCCCAAGTCCACAACATGTTGAACACAATGTGAAAAATGCCCGCATGCATCAATGCTGGCGTAAACAGCCGCCACCACTGATGGGTTTGGTTAATATCGGCTAGGGGAGCAAACATCAAGTAATCGTAAACCGCCTGGAACTGCAGCCAATCCAATAAGAATATTAAGGAGCACAGCAGTAAAATACTAAGCGTGATGGGTATCAGGCTAAATAATGACCTCGACGTCTTCGCCGACTGAGTTTTGAGAAACGCCAAGACGCTGAGAGGCCAGCTGTTATCCAAAAACTCATAAACCCGCCGCGCGTCGTCTTCAGAGCGCAGCCAAAGGCTATAAGAATTCGCGTTTTTGTGCCATTGGTGCTCAATATTATGCTGATTGAGAAACTGCTCAATATCGTCTAGCTGACTCGAGCTTTTAAATTCTGCAACTTGGATCCAAGAATCTTCATTTGGGGTCGACATATACCCACACAAACTTTTTTGGCTCCAATTTCGGCTCACAATCAAAGCGGTAAGCCACTAAACGCCCAAACTTCACCGCACTGTAATCGAGGCAGGCAACATTCTGTTGCAGGGGCAAAGGTGTGCCCTGCAACCAATAATGCCCGACAAACACCGGTATTTCACCCTCTTGGTAATTCAGCAACTGCCGATGTTCCGACTCGCTAATTTCCCGGTTGAGCAGGTCTTCCGGTAAAGGGTCTGGCTGAAACACCACGTCTTTGTAGGTTGCTGGCGCGTCCGACCAAAACTTGGTGCGAAACTGCTTGCGCTGAAAACCGTCGCGACTGGTCATCATTCGACCGGAGGGGAGTGTCAAAGTGGTACCGCGGGTTAAGCGATTGATAAAGCGCCCGGCAAACGCCGCTTCGTTCCAGCTCTGCCGAATAAATGCTTTGTCGATGCAGTTAGCATTATAAGTTTCTTTAAAGGTTTTAATGAGCGCATGATCCCAACAGGCATGCACCACGCGAAAATCATCGAACTCTAAAAAGACGGGCAGTGTTTGAAACCAATCCAAAAACATGCGCCACTCTTCGGGAAAACTCGCGAACTGGGTAAGAGTTTCAGCAATAATGCGGTTGTTACGGCGATTGTGCTCGCGAACAAAGCGGCGACCGCTTTCTGGTGGCGCCTCCATGGTATAGGCCAGCGCATTGTATTCATGGTTACCCATCACACAATATGCGGTGCCGGCATCCACCATATTTTTAATGATGTGCAGCGCCTCGCGTATATGTGGACCGCGGTCGACAATATCGCCGACGAATACCGCCTTGCGCTCCGGATGCCAATAGGCGTCACGCTCTCCGTCAAAGCGTTCTTTAACGTATTGCAACTTTTCTAACAGCTTAACTAAGGTAAACGCACAACCGTGCACATCACCGATAATATCAAACCCGCACTTACTCAATGACACCTTCCCTAACTTCTTTCATCTGCTCTCATCTGCTCATTTTACTAATCACCTGCCGTGTCGCTCGCCCAACCCAATTTAGACCGGCAGGTTTCAAAAAAGCTGTGGCCTTTGGGGTGAATCAATTGCGCGAGACGGCCACATTTCATCACTTCGATTTCGTCTCCAGCTTGCGACACCGCATGGGTTTGCCCATCACAAGTGACATGGGGATTCAGGTTGTTGGCCTCGCTAATGGCGAGGCGAATTTTAGACTCGCCACTTATCACGATCGGGCGGCTACTCAGCGTATGGGGATAAAGAGGCACCATTACCACCGCATTCAAATTCGGATGCATGATAGGCCCACCGCCACTCAGCGCGTAAGCGGTAGACCCGGTGGGCGACGAAATAATTAAACCGTCCGAGCGCTGACGGCATACAAACTCGTCATCAACGTATAACTCGAACTCAATCATGCGTATAAATTTACCCGGATGCAGCACCACATCGTTCATCGCCACGCCCTGGGAAATTAACTGGCCATCGCGAAAAACCTGACATTCCAAAAGAAACCGTTCTTCGAGGAAATACTGACCATCTAAAATTTCTCCCATACGGTATTCCACGGCGTCGGGGCTAATATCGGCGAGAAACCCGAGACGCCCGCGGTTAATACCTAAAATTTTTACTTTGCTGCCCGCCAAAGATCGCGCCGCCGACAAGATACTGCCGTCACCGCCAACAACCACAATGAGATCACAACGCGCACCCAGTTCACTTCTGGCGGCAATTTCTAGGGAACAATCCGGCATCGCCGACGATGTCTCCTCATCCATGAGCACCTCAACACTTTGCTTAGTTAAAAAACTCACCAGCCTATTTAACGAATATTGAGTACTTTCACTGGCCAACCTGCCAACCAAACCGATACATTTGAAACTCTGCATACCACTCTCTTAATGTTTTAATGGTTCGCATAGCCTTGATAAAACCAGCGCACCCTTCGATAAATTCGATAAATTCGAGCTTCCTTGATTGCGCAAATCGAGATGCCAACCCTAACGCGCTTATTTTTCCACAAGCACAACCAAATTATGTCACGATGCCCGGCAACAATTGGTTAGACTAAGCGACTAAATATTTGCGCTAAACACGGGAAACTTGCGAAATCCCCCAAAAGCCTTGCAACGCGGCGGTTATCGCATTGGGGCAATTCAACAATACGCCTGCCCTATTATCGAGAAACTTAAAACGGATACTCCTATAACCCAAGTCAGCAGCCGAGCTCGCCGCGCAGAATTGTATGCTCACCCAAAAGTGATTACCATCAATGTTTAAATTTAGACATTCATTGCTTGAAACGCCAAAGGAAGAGGTAAGTACAGAGTTTGTCCGCTGTTGGCATAACTTTAACATCCCAGAAATTCGGGATTTGGCCTGGCTGCTTTTTAGTCCACCGCTCGTCAATACCTACCGGGGATTGGCAACGCTGCAACTGGTTAGCGATGAACAAGCTGCCACCATCTGGTTAAAAAAACTTGAACATACCCGGGGCAGCAAATTGCCCAAACGCAGCGAGTTTAAACGCTTGGGCTTGTATTTCGAGGCCCTAATACAACACGTGCTCGGCCTTGGGCGAGAACTGAGCTTTTTAAACTACCAACTCTTGGCACATCATTTACAGGTAAACACCCATCGCGACACGCTTGGGGAAATTGATTTCATTGTAGAAAATCACCGCCAGCAACATACACACTTGGAAGCTGCGGTGAAATTTTATTTACAAGATCAGCCCCCCCCAAAACCACAGACAGTTTCACAGGCTAACTGGTTAGGGCCCAACGCACAGGACCGCCTGGACATTAAATTCAACAGACTATTTGACAAGCAACTCGCGCTCAGTGGCCACCCGCGTTTTGCCGAGCAATACCCCAACTGCTCGGCTATTCATCGGCGCAGCCACATTTTTTGCGGCGTACTGTTTCACCACTGGAACGATAACGCGAACACCCCGCCGGCGCTCAACCCTCTTTGTCTCAGAGGCCACTGGGTAAGACACAGCGAGTTTGCAACACTGCTCAGCACCGGGAACGACCACTTTGTGCCGCTGCACAAACTCGAGTGGCTGGGGGGTGGGCAGCCACCGCAAACCCCAATCCGAGCCCCGGCGCCGCAGATCAATCAACACCGCGCGCAGTGCTTTACGCGACACGCCAAGAACGACCAGCGCGAACTGGGTCGGCTTATGGTGGTGCCCGACTGCTGGCCGCAGGAAACGCAACCAGAGGACAAGCCCGCAAAATCCTAAAATTAATCAATTGGATCCTAGTGTAGTGTCTCAAACTAACGTCACCTATAGACGAGACTAGACGAGACGCATTTTTGAAATAATATGTTCAACAATAAACACGGGGAAATGCGACTCGCCCTTCGGGAAGCCCCCCTAAGGCTTACAGCGGTGTTGCTGCTCTTGCCAAGGGAACAACCATTGCCTGCAAGCAGCGCCTTG
>JAHQVY010000199.1 GCA_019634095.1 Cellvibrionaceae bacterium | reverse complement strand
CAGGGATGTGAGGTATTAGGGCAATGCAGGAGCAATTGCCGAGACAACGCAGAATAGCCATTCTATTTAAGGCGGAGCAACACCGCCAAGGGCACTTAGGGGCGTGCTCATGAGGCCTAAATCTCAAGTGTTTTGGGTATATAACCCTAACGCTCAACTTTTAGCCCTCATGGGCACGGGCGTATTAACCCTCGGCGGGCTAACGAGCAAGTTGTGGAGCCCCCCCAATATTCCTGTGCCATAATAACCGGCGCGAGCAGTTCTCACTTCGCAGGGCAACGCCAAAACAAGCCCATGCTAAGCGCAAATAATTCACTTGACGGCAGCCATTATCCTAAATAAATCAGTTGAATCTACTGCGGACGCCCAATGAACTGAAATCAAAGCGTTTTTTCAATTTTTCGACTGCACCCGTAGAGTGACTACGAATTGACCGAAAAAGTTAAAAAATTCACTCTAATTTCAGCCCCTTGGACGCCCTCGCTACGATCCAACTGATTAATTTAGGATCATAAATTAAATGGCGTTCAGAGTTGATAACTAACCGCATTCAACAACACCGGCTGTGCCGATACCTTTCGCTACACAGACCGTTGGAGCGGCATATTCTGCAAGCGCTTTTGCCACACCTTACCACCCCGCCGAAAACGAGCTAACTGTAAGCGGCTGCGCTTTGAGACACTGCAACACTAGCGAATTCGCCGAGCTGAACTCTGCAAACAAAACCTCTAAACCAATATCGGGAAATCAAGTAATGATCGACTTACTGGCCAAACAAATTATCGAAGATATGAATAAAACCTTCGCCGACACGCAGGAATTGCGCGAAGCCTCGGTTAATCAAATGCGATCGCTCGTTGAAGCAGCACTGAAAAAGCTCAATTTAGTAACCCGGGAAGAGTTCGATGCGCAGAGCAACGTATTGCAACGTTGCCAACAAACGATACAAGAATTGGAGCTGAAGTTACAGAAATTGGAAAACGGTGAAAAAAATGACAACTAAGGCGCTGCGCTTTTTCAACATAATGACGTACAATTCAACATTCATTCAAATATTACGGAAATAGTTAGTATTTGGTATGCTAATCAAGCGCCCACTCGCAGTGTTCTTCACAACCAAAACCCTTAAATTACTGTGGTTTTGGTTGGCTAGCAGGAGGCTATTTTTTTACCTACCGAAGCACTATCTATCAATTAAAACGGAGTGATTTACCAGCGGTGAACTCTCTGGATTTAAAAAAATAGATTCGGAGGTTATCTATGCCGCTAGCAACGATTTTTTCGCGGGCCCAGATGGGCGTAAGTGCTCCGCTAGTTACCGTAGAAACCCATCTTTCCAGAGGCTTGCCCGGCTTTACTATCGTCGGCTTACCAGAAACCGCGGTAAAAGAAAGCAAGGATCGGGTTCGCAGCGCGCTACTCAATAGCCATTTCGACTTTCCGCAACAAAAGATCACAGTTAACTTAGCGCCCGCCGACCTCCCCAAGGAGGGCGGCCGCTATGATCTCGCCATCGCCTTGGGGATACTCGCCGCTTCCGGGCAAATTCCCAAGGAAGCCCTTAAAGATTACGAATGTATCGGCGAATTAGCTCTTTCGGGTGATTTGCGAAGCGTGCGAGGCAGTCTTCCCGCTGCAATACGCTGCGCACGAGCTAATCGCCGCTTAATACTGCCGACAGACAATGCCGCCGAAGCCGCTCTGTGTGAAAGCGATCGAATACTCGCTGCGAAAAATTTGCTAGTTGTGAGCGCTCACTTACATGGTCGTGAGACCCTGCCAGCGCCTTATGCGCAGAGCCTGCACGACCCAATCTACGATATAGATCTACACGACGTGCGCGGCCAAGCCCAGGCGCGACGCGCATTAGAAATTGCAGCCTCGGGCGGGCACAACCTGCTATTTTACGGCCCGCCAGGCAGCGGTAAATCGATGCTCGCCAGCCGCTTACCCACAATCCTGCCCCCAATGAGCAAAGCTGAGGCCCTAGAAACAGCGGCAGTTCTCTCGGTATCCAACCATTTATCCCTCGGCCAGTGGCAGTGCCGCCCCTACCGCGCGCCGCATCATACCAGCTCTGCAGTAGCACTTGTCGGGGGAGGCTCAAACCCCAGACCCGGCGAAATTAGCTTGGCCCACAACGGAGTATTATTTTTGGATGAGCTGCCTGAATTTTCACGCTCGGTACTTGAGGTGTTACGCGAACCACTGGAAAACAGCCATATATGCATCTCGAGGGCCAACGCGCAGGTAGAGTTCCCAGCCAACTTCCAGTTGGTGGCAGCAATGAACCCCTGCCCCTGCGGATACTTCAAAGATGGCAGTGACCGCTGCCGTTGCACTCCCCAGCAGGTCGAACGCTACAGCAGCAAAATATCCGGTCCACTGCTCGACCGCATCGATTTACATATTCAAGTTAATCAACTGCCAATAAGCGAATTGCAGAAACAAGGCTCTGAAGAGGGTAGCCGCATTGTTAGACAACGAGTGATCGCTAGCCATGAACGCCAAATTCAGCGCCAAGCTAAACGCAATGCGCAATTAAAAGGCGCAGAGATGAATCGCTACTGCAAATTGGGAGACAACCAGAAGACATTTCTCGCTGAGGCCTTGACCCGCCTGGATATGTCGGCTAGAGCCTATGATCGCACACTGCGCGTAGCCCGAACCATCGCCGACATGGCACAAAGCCAACACATTGAAATAGGCCACCTCAGTGAAGCATTAGCTTATCGCAATCTGGATCGCTCCCACAGCACACCAAAAACCGCCTAACTTACGCACTGCAAGAAGTTAAGGGGAATATATTTAAAAAGAGATTCTGCGATGGATTTTCCAAGCGAGCGGGATACAGATTTAAGCGCGTAATCGTATGTTTAGCCAAAAAAAATGGGGAGTGCAAAACCGCGAGCACCCCCCCCCTCTTTAACCGGCTCTTATCTCATACTATTCAAATTGACTGTTATTGATTGAGATAAATTATTCTAAGCTCTAATTAAGTATTCAGTATACCTAATACTCTTAGCGCTTGGACCAAGATAGCTTGGCTCAGGCCTATTTGCTTTGCACCAACTTGTGAGAGCAAATCTCTCTTAGTACATTTTTTTATAAGTGCAAATTTTTATAAATACAAATTTACGAGTATCTAGCGTAGACAAATATCACTGCACTGATTACTTTTTAGTTAATAAAATTGCGGCAACTCCTTTTACCGCTCTCCCCCCCCAGGGCTACTACTGCCGAACACTTTCGTGTTTATTTGTTACTTTTTTTACTATAACTTCAACTACCATAATGTTTCTATTTTGCTTTTTCTTTTTGTCTTTCTGCCTTTCGTCTTTCTGTCTTTTTATTCAGCTCTTATCGATTTAAATAACTAGCATATACTTATACTGTAAGCGCTTTTCGTTTAGCTTTACCTACATCAAACTCTAACACTTCTATTCTTTACAAGCTATCCTTCAACACTATTAATATACACCAAGTTATTTTATAAAATGCTGTTTTAATACTTTTATATATACATCAGACTACTATTTTTAATTATGTTTAAACGCCTAACAAGAAAACCCTAACAATTAGCAAACTACACGATCAAACTAAAAATTAAAACACAAAAACTTGCAGGCTTTTTGGTTTGAAACACTGTACTCCTTAACTATGCAAACAAATGCAACACACCTCCCACTGGAACTCTCTCAACCACCCAAATCATCCCATACCCAGCTATAACAGCGCCAGCCGTGAAGCGCGTGAGCTGCGAAGAAACACGACCCTGGGCCAGAAAAACCAACAGCGGCGTAACAAGCAAAACCACCAACAGCTGACCCAATTCCACCCCGACATTAAAACTGAGTAGAGAGACTACTAAATGGCTCTTACTCAAACCTAACTCTACCAAAGCCCCGGCAAAACCAAAGCCATGGACTAAGCCGAAAATAGCAGCAACCTTCCAGCAAGAATCAGAGAAGACTCTAAAAACAATATTTGCACCAGCCACTACTACAGACACTGCGATTATTGTTTCTATCAAGGACGCCGGCGGGCTAAAACCGAAAACACTTGCCAGAACCAAGGTTATAGAATGCCCTATAGTAAACGCGGTAACTATCTTCAACAAAGTAAAAAACAAGCTTTGTAAATTATACCTAAACTGAGCGGGATCTTTAACTTTAATAGCTTCTTTATCTTTAATCGATTCTTTAACTTTAGCAGCTTCTTTTAGTTTAACGGCTTCTTTTAGTTTAACAGGCTGCTTAAACCCAACGAACTCTTTAAAACCGAATACTTGATTATGTTTAAAGACGGAGAAAATCGCCGGCACCAGCAAAGCTACGAGGAAGAATAAATGATCGGCCCCCTCAAGAATATGAACCATTCCCATTTTTAAATAATTAACAATATTTTTACCGGCATCCGCAAAAGAAAAATCTAGATCGACCTGGGCGTTACCCGGCGTCAATACCATTGTATTATTCTCAGATTCTGAAATTAATTTCAATATCGCTCGATGATCATTATTTATATTGAAAAACGCCCCATATTTTATACTCAGCAACTCGTTGCAAGCCATACTGAATTGCGATTTTACAAAAACGCTACCATTGTACTTAGCGAGGGAGGGCGCAGACCAATCCATAGCGCAAATACCGCCGACGCCATAAAAATTTAAATGGCTCCTAAGAAATTTATTAACCTCAGTCAAGCTGGCAACAAATTCTTTATAAGAAATTCTATCGTCATAATTGGTGTCCATATTGACCACCGCCTGCATATCGACAAGCGCAATCAACCATTCACCTTTTATGCGATCCCCCCCCGACTCCAGCTCTAAAAACGCTGTACTTCCAGTATGGCCCGAAGCCACTAATGAAAAAAACAGCGCGGCCAGAGCCACAACATTAACCGCCACACTCCGCATTACTTATCCTTAAACTGGGCCAATAAATTATTAATATCACGGTCTTGTAAGCCCGTTTCTTCAACCCAAGATAGAACCTCATCTACTCTCGACGTTTGCCTCGCCTGCCAAGCGGCGCGCAACACCAATTCAGTATCGGGAATTTCCCGCTGCTTTTTCCAGTTTTTTAAAGAAACATCCAAGGCACTTTCTGCTTGATTCTTTATCGACAGCAAATATAGAGCATAGTCTCGACTCGAAAGCTCCGGCTCTCTCGCCAATTGCACACTAAAATATTCGTGCAACGATTCTTGCAAAGAATTTTCGACTTCACCCGTTTTATTTTTAAGAGCTATCGCATATCGCAATTGTAGTGAAGGCTGGCTTCTATTTTTTAAAAGCTCGATACACTCATCGTATTGACCTGAAGTAGTGTAAGTATCTGCAAGCCGCGCCAAAACATAAGTATCACCGGGGTCCTCATCGAGCAGGCGATTAAAATACTTTTTCGCACCTTGGTAGTCGCCGCGAATTTTAGATATTTCCGCCAAATTAATTAGCGTTTCCATCCGCTCCACCGCCGACATATGGGCGCGCGCCAACAAATTTGAAAGCAGCTTATAAGATTGGTCGAATTTCCCCTGAAGCATCTTTGCAGAGCTTGCACAATTCAAGCTCATCACCGGCCCCAAACTTGGCTCTATATCGCGGCAAAACTCTAAAGCCTTCTGAGGTCTGCCGAGAGTCACGTTAATATAGGCCGACATTAAATTAGCCTGCCCGTGATTCGGCACCCTTTCCACAAGGGTATCGAGCAACACCAACGCTTCTTCAAACCGATGGCCCCGCTGCAAAAGCGCAGCGTAAGCCAAGATCAATGCCTCGCTATCAATTTCTGCGCTATCCCTACCAGCCACAAGAGTATGGGCATAACCCAGGTAGCGCTCATCGCCTGT
>JAHQVY010000198.1 GCA_019634095.1 Cellvibrionaceae bacterium | reverse complement strand
CCTTGTTCCCAGCCCACAGCGAAGTTGTCCTTCGGCTGCACCCGCCTCCGCACGGGCTGCGGTTGACAGGTTAAGAGGGTATCCATTGTTCCCGAATGGCTATTATACTATATACGGGCTGGTTGCTCATCAGCGCTATCGTTACCAAAGCAAAGAGGCGGCCGCTGTAAGGGGAAGTAGCATAACAGCCACTTAAAAAATACATTAAAAAAAGATAATAATTGCAGCACAAATAATTATTATCTTGTTAACAAGCTAATAATGTTATAAAACAACTCTAAGATTGCATAAAGTTTTGGGTTTTTAGAAGAGCATTTATAGCCTTGCATGAAGTTTTTTTTACAGCGAACACAGGCCACTTTTAGTAAGCTCGAAACAAAGCCCCAAAACCGTATGCAACGTCAGCGAACACTCTTCTCAAAAACCCCCTGGGTTTTTGATAGAGAGTAGCCCAGCGCGTTATAAAATAACGGCGCAGCCTGCCGTTGTATATTCGCCCGAATACGAATAATCGATGTGCGCTTTTTTAACCAGCGTTCTGCGCACGCAATCAAACCTTTGCCAATCCCTTTACCCCGATCGCGCTCATTCACAACAACACTGACAATTTCGCCACTGACGCCAGCCGCCAAGCGGGCATCGAGAATTGCGGATGCACAAGCACATACCGAACCCTCGCGCTCGCAAACGAAAATTTCACCGCCCGCTTGGCGCACACAACACACATTTTTGAGCAAGCTTTCCGCGGTATGCACATAGCCTAATTGCGCCATAAGCGGGATAAGCGCTGGCAGATCGGGATCTTCAAATTTACGGTAACCTTGAGACATAAAATACCTGCGACCAGTGTTAAACCTAAATCAATGCTTTGAATGGTACTTAATTTAGCTGCAGTTCAAGGGGCTGAAATTACAGTGAATTTTTTAACTTTTGCGGCAAATTCGTAGTCACTCTACGGGTGCAGCCGCAAAATTGAAAAAACGCTTTAATTTCAGTTCATGGGGCGTCCGCAGTAGATTCAAATGATTAATTTAGGTTAAAGACTACATCGTATCGTGTTTCAGCGCCGCGTTACAGGCTTCGCAAACCAGGCGAGCAGCTAGGCGAGCGGTTTGATTATCAATGTCGTAGCGGGGGTTCATTTCCGCAATATCCAACAAACGCCAACAATAGTTTAAGCCCGCTTGCGACTGGCCGAGCCAGTGCAGGGTTTCGATAACCAAACGCGGCGTGATACCCAGAGCGGCGGGGGCACTCACACCCGGCGCCACCGACGCCGGAAATACATCGAGGCAGATACTGACATAAAGCTCATCGATAGTTTCTAAGAAGGGTATTAATAAGGTTTTGACAGCTGCGAAGTCGCAGGCGACATCGCTTAAATAATTAACCTTAAGCTGCTGCGCGCGCTCGAATAGCGCTTGGGTATTGGACGTTTCTGCCAGGCCTAAGCACGCGTAATAAAAACCATTGTGTTGATTAGCATGCTCGGCAATTTGATAAAACGGCGTGCCGCTGGAAGTCTCGGGTGCCGGTTTTCGCAAATCGAAATGTGCGTCGAAATTAACGATACCAATTTTGCGACCCGCAGGGCCGAGGTTTTCAGCCAAGCCTAAATAACTGCCCCAGGCAATTTCATGGCCGCCCCCCAAACCCAGGGTAAACACATGCTGCTGCAGGGCTTGGCCAAGCATTGCCGCATAGCGCTGCTGGGTATCGGCTAGGGTGTCTGCGGCAGTGATATTGCCGAAATCCTGAACACTGGTGTTTAAATGCCACGCGGCGTTTGCCAGTGCCGCGCGTATACTGTTGGGGCCCGCAGCCGCCCCCGGTCGCCCCTGGTTGGCGATAACCCCCAAGTCACAGGCCAGCCCCAGCATACCGATGCCGGGTTGCCGGTACCCGTAACCGACTTTTTGATGCCAGCGATAACTCCCCGCGGCCGCTTCATCATCGATGCGGCCGCGCCATTGAAAAGATTTATCACTGCCCAACAAGTTCACCTCCAATCAGTACCGCCACCGGCCGGTGTTGGTTGATGGCATAACTCAATTCACTGGGGTGCTCCATAGGCCACAGGCATAAATCGGCATCAAAGCCCGGCGCAATTTGCCCTTTGCGCGCCAAACCAAGCGCTTTCGCGGCATTGCGCGTAGCGCCCAGCAGCGCCTCCTCCGGGCTTAAACCGAACAGTACACAGGCCATATTCAACGCGGTTAAGAGTGACAATAACGGTGAACTGCCCGGATTGTGGTCGGTGGCAACGGCGAGATCTACGCCTTGTTCACGCAGCGCCTGCACCGGCGGTTTTTGGGTTTCATTCAGGTAATAAAATGCGCTGGGCAATAGCACCGCCACGCTCCCGGCCGATTTTATTGCCGCAATGTCCTCGGCTTGCAAATATTCAATGTGATCCACCGATAGCGCCCCGTATTTTGCTGCGGTCACCGCCCCTTTTAAATCGGACAACTGCTCCACATGGGCTTTAACCGCCAAACCATATTGCAGCGCTGCAGCAAAAAGACGTGCCGCATGGCGAGTGGAAAAACCAATATGCTCGCAGAAAATATCGACGCTGCTGGCCCACTGCGCAGCCGCTACCTCAGGCAGCACATCGCCGCAAACAAACGCGATATAGTCGTCGGGCCGCCCGGCAAATTCCGCTGGCAGAGCGTGGGCCCCTAAAAATGTGCTCTCAACATGCAGCCCCAGTTGGGCTTCCAATTGCTTGGCCACCCTCAGCATTTTCAGCTCTGTATCTCGATCCAAGCCATAGCCGGATTTAATTTCCACGGTCGTCACCCCCTCCGCCATTAGCCGCTGCACCCTGCCAGTGGCACTGGTGAGCAGCTCGGTTTCACTGGCGGCACGCGTGGCCTGCACGGTGCTGAGAATACCGCCACCCTGTCGCGCAATAGATTCATAGCTGGCGCCGTTCAAGCGCATTTCAAACTCCCGCGCCCGATCGCCGCCGTACACCAAGTGGGTATGGCAGTCGATTAAGCCCGGTGTTACCCAGCAACCGGCGCCATTTAAGGTGTGCGCCCCCTGCCACAACGATTGCACCATGGGCCCGACATCGACAATTTTGCCCTCGGCAATGGCGATATCGGCATTATAAATTGCGCCGTAGGGCACGCCACTGACAGCCATTGTGGCCACATGCACATTGGTAATTAGAAGATCGCAGCTACTAGACATAGTCATTTGCGCCGGTTGGTTTTCGTTAATGTGTGCAAATTGTACTTGTACATACTTGTATATACAAGTGCGAACCGTTAAAGTGATAACCGTTTTTATAGGACAAATGGGCAAGCGAGCAAATGGAAAATTGCTGCAGCCAAAAACCAACACAGGCCTAACCGGAGCAAGCCACAGCTATGCAAGCACGCTTTAGCCAAATTAAGGCCGCCATTACCGAGGGCATAGAAAACGGCGATATGCAGCCGGGCGATAAAGTACCCTCGGAAAACCAATTGGCCGAAGCTCACTCGGTGAGCCGCATGACCGCCAGACGCGCGCTCACCGAACTGGTGGATGCAGGCATTTTGATCCGCACCCAGGGCCTTGGCACCTTTGTCTCAGACCATCGGCCAATGAGCTCCATGCTCACCATCCGCAGTATTCATCAAGAAATCGAACAGCGTGGTCACCGTTACAGCAATCGCGTAGTGGCACAACAATGCCTGCCCGCAGACGACACACGCGCCGCTTGGTTAGGTGTGCCATTAGCTGCGCAGGTGTATCACACCCAAGTGGTTCACCATGAAAATGACCTACCCATTCAACTGGAAGACCGCTGGGTTAACCCCGCATTCGCGCCAGACTATATTGCGCAAGATTTTACGTCGCAAACCACCAGCCAATACTTAAATCAGGTGGCGCCGCTTACCCAGGCAGACCACGTAGTGGAAGCGGTGTTAGCCACGCAAAACCAGGCTGAGCAACTCGATTTAAGCCCGCAACTGCCCTGCTTAAAAATAACGCGTCGCACCTATTCAGCCAAAGGCATTGTGAGTTTTGCCCTGTTACTCCACCCCGGTAATCGCTACCGCTTGGGCGGCCACTTAGACTTTTAAAACACAATCACTATGAACCGACACGACCTTAAACGCACAATTACCGCGCCCACCGGCAAGCAATTAAATACTCAGAGCTGGCAAACCGAAGCCGCACTGCGCATGCTAATGAACAACCTCGACCCGGCCGTTGCCGAGCACCCACAAAGCCTAGTGGTGTACGGCGGCATTGGCCGCGCGGCTCGCGATTGGGCCTGTTACGATAAAATTGTCGAAGTGTTAAAACGCCTAAAAAACACCGAAACTCTGCTTATTCAAAGCGGCAAGCCGGTGGGCGTGTTTCCTACTCACGAGGGCGCGCCGCGGGTTTTAATTGCCAATTCAAATATAGTCCCCCACTGGGCCAACTGGGAACACTTTAACGAACTGGATAAAAAGGGCCTGATGATGTACGGCCAAATGACTGCCGGATCGTGGATTTACATCGGCTCCCAAGGCATTGTGCAAGGTACCTACGAAACCTTTGTCAGTGTCGCGAAACAGCATTTTAACGGTGATGCCCGCGGCCGCTGGATTTTAACCGCAGGTTTGGGCGGCATGGGCGGCGCGCAACCCCTCGCGGCAACCATGGCAGGCTTTAGTATGCTGGCGGTGGAAGTCGATCCAAGTCGCATCGATTTTCGCTTGAGCAACGGCTACTTAGACAAAAAAGCCAGCTCCCTCCAAGACGCACTCGCCATCTTAGACACCGCCAAAACACAGGGCCAGGCGGTATCGGTAGGTTTATTGGCGAATGCCGCCGATATCTTTGGCGAACTGGTGCAACGCGGCATTACCCCCGACGTGGTCACCGATCAAACCAGTGCCCACGACCCGCTTAACGGGTATTTACCCCAAGGTTGGAGCCTTGAGCAAGCCGCGCAGCAGCGCCAGGACAACGCCAAAGCGGTGGCCGCCGCCGCCCGGCAAAGTATCGCGCAGCAAGTGCAAGCCATGCTGGCGCTGCAACAAGCGGGCGCGGCAACCTTGGATTACGGCAACAATATTCGGCAAGTGGCGCTGGAAGAAGGAGTCGCCCAGGCCTTTGATTTTCCCGGTTTTGTGCCCGCCTACATCCGCCCACTGTTTTGCCGCGGTGTTGGGCCGTTCCGCTGGGTGGCCTTGTCCGGTGACCCGGAAGATATCTATCGCAGCGATGCCAAAGTCAAACAGCTGATTCCAAACGACCCTCATTTACACCAATGGCTGGATATGGCGCGCGAGCGCATACAATTTCAGGGCTTACCGGCGCGCATTTGCTGGGTTGGGCTGGGGCAGCGCCAGAAATTGGGTTTGGCCTTTAATGAAATGGTGCGCAGCGGCGAACTAAAAGCGCCGATCGTGATTGGCCGCGACCATTTGGATTCCGGCTCGGTGGCCTCCCCCAACCGGGAAACCGAAAGCATGCAAGACGGCTCCGATGCGGTGTCCGACTGGCCCTTACTCAACGCTTTGTTAAACACCGCCGGGGGCGCAACCTGGGTTAGCCTGCACCACGGCGGCGGCGTGGGCATGGGCTTTAGTCAGCACGCAGGCATGGTGGTTGTATGCGATGGCAGCGATGCCGCCGCGGCGCGCATTGCCCGCGTGCTGCACAACGACCCCGCCAGCGGGGTGATGCGTCACGCCGATGCAGGTTATGCCAGCGCCACCGCCTGCGCCCGCCAGCATCAATTAGATTTACCTATGCTAGATAACGAACAGCTCGATAATGAAGGAGCTGCCTTATGAACGACGCCCTCCTAGTGCAGCCCGGGCAGTTAACACTGGCAGACTTGCGCAGTGTGTGGCGCCAACACCGCCCTTTAGTTTTGCAACAACACTGTGTGGCCGGTATTCGTCAGGCGGCGCAAACCGTTGCCAATGTCTTGGCCGAAGGCCAAGTCGTCTACGGTATTAACACCGGGTTTGGCCTGTTGGCCAATACCAGCATTGAGCCCGCCGAGCTGGAAAACCTGCAACGCAGCATTGTGTTATCCCATGCAGCGGGGGTTGGCGACTACATGTCGGAACCGGTGCTGCGCTTATTAATGCTATTAAAAATTAATTCACTGGCCCGTGGCTATTCCGGTATTCGCCTGGAGGTTATCGAAGCGCTGATTCGCCTCTACAATCAGCAAGTGTTTCCCGCGATACCCGAAAAGGGCTCTGTGGGTGCATCGGGAGATTTAGCGCCACTGGCCCATATGAGCGCGGTGCTGCTCGGCGAGGGGGAAGTGTTTATCCAAGGAGAGCGCTTTAGCGGTGGCGAGGGCCTGCAACGCGCGGGTCTGCAGCCCATTGCCCTGGCACCCAAAGAGGGTTTGGCGCTGTTAAACGGCACCCAGGCCTCCACCGCCTTTACCCTGGCCGGGCTGTTTGCCGCAGAAAACGCCCTGCACTGCAGTATCGCCATTGGTGCTCTTGCGGTAGAAGCCGCAATGGGCTCGCGGGTGCCGTTTGATGCGCGCATCCACCACGCCCGCGGCCATCGCGCGCAAATAGATGTGGCCAGCGCCTTTCGCAAGGTATTGGCTGAGTCGGATATCGGCCGCTCCCACGCCGGCTGCGACAAAGTGCAAGACCCCTACTCCCTGCGCTGCCAGCCCCAAGTATTGGGTGCCTGTTTACATCAACTGGGTTTTGCGGCGCAAACCTTGGTGGTAGAAGCCAATGGTGTTTCCGATAACCCATTGGTGTTTGCCGAGGACAACGCGATTTTATCCGGCGGTAATTTTCATGCCGAAACTGTGGCCATGACCGCGGATATGCTGGCCATCGCCCTGTCGGAAATCGGCGCCCTGGCAGAGCGCCGCATGGCCTTATTAATTGATACCAATCTCAGTGGCTTGCCGCCCTTTTTAGTTGAAAATGGCGGCGTGAATTCCGGCTTTATGATTGCGCAAGTCACCTGCGCCGCCCTGGCTTCAGAAAATAAAACCCTCGCCCACCCGGCGTCTATCGATTCCCTACCCACCTCGGCTAACCAAGAAGACCATGTTTCCATGGCCGCCTTTGCCGGGCGTCGCCTGCGCGATATCTTTGAAAATGTGTCGGGTATTTTAGCCATCGAGTGGTTGGCGGCCTGTCAGGGAATTGATTTCAGAGCGCCATTAACATCGAGCCCCTGCCTGGAAGCGGTTAAAGCCCTGCTGCGGCGCCACGTTACCTACTACGATAAGGACCGCTATTTCGCACCGGATATCCAAGCGGCGCAGGCTTTGATTACGTCACTACAGTTAAGCGATTGTATTGACCTGCAATTGCTCGATGGCGCCCAGAGCCAAGGCTAGGATCGTGCACGAAATAAAAAGCCGACCAAGCCATTCTGGCCGCAACCTGGCGCTATTCTTTATGGGATATGGGATATGGGTATAATTTATAACGCACGTTAACCGAAATAACCTATTTCTTATATGAAAAAGCCTTTTCTAACACCCGAAACATCGGCATCTATTGAAGTTGAAGTTAATAAGAGCCGGTTTTTAACCGAGGCTCACCCAGTAGCATCCCGCGCAGAGCTGCAGGCGCACTTAGCCAGGGCTAAACAGCGCTACCCAGATGCGAGCCACCACTGCTGGGCGTATTTGGTGGGCGATGTCGACACCCCCACCGAAATGGCCGCCTCGGACGACGGTGAACCGCGAGGCACCGCAGGTCAGCCAATGCTGTCGGCACTGCGGGCCAAACGGGTGGGTTGTTGTGGGGTTATAATCAGCCGGTATTTTGGTGGAATTAAATTAGGCGCCGGCGGTTTAATTCGCGCTTACAGCGGTGCAACCTCGCGGCTACTCGAGCAAATAAACTTAATTGAATTCGAATATCGCTGGCGGGGGATGGTTCACGCAGATTTTGCCCACGAACAGCGCTTAAGGGCTTGGCTTGCAGAGCACGGTGGCATTTGCGAATCGGTTAATTACAGCAGCGGTACGGATATGACTGTGAGCTTAGGGGAAAAGAACGTCACCGCCTTTACGGAATTTTGCCGAGCTTTAAAAATACAGCATAAAACCCTAGGCAAGCGATAAGCCGCCCAGTAATTTGGAACGAGCAATTAGGGACGTGCACGCTCCTTAGCACCTAAATACAGATTAACTGTTTTGCAAACCGAAACGATTGTTTCTTTTCCATGAATTGTTTCTTTTGCATGAATTGTTTCTTTTGCATGAATTGCTTCTTCTGCATGAATAGTCTCTGTTGCACGAATTGCTTCTTTTGCACGAATTGCTCGCTTCAATTTAAATACCAACACAACCCCGGTTACAACGCATTTGCGGTTTACCCCTAAGCAGTTATTTAAAGACGCGGCTATTTAAAGGCACAGCTATTTAAACGCACCCAAAGAGGAACAGCACTTAACGCCACCCACAAGCGGACGCGCCTTCGGCGCGCCCGCTGCATGGTTTTTAGCTGTGGGCCTTTGATAACACAAAAGCCGACATCTAACGTTTACCGATGCGGCGAATTCCGCCATCAAAAGTCGGCACAGAAACCACGAAAGGGTCTTGAGGATAGCAAAGCGCTTGCTCTTCCAGTATCCCGAGTGCAATTTGCTCACCCATTCGCAAACTGTCGTAGTAATCTGAAAAATAATGGACGCCAGCCATGTTTCGGCCGATGGCAATATTTGCCGCTAATTTGTTTAATTCGCCTTCGAGTGAGAGGGGGCAACCCTCAAGCTTGGCAATACGAAGCGTTTCACCGCTGTCCATAGCTTCAACCTGAAGGGGTGTTACGTTTTCGGATGATTTATGGAAACCAATTTCGCCTCCCGCTTCGCCAAAGATAGCTCCCGTATCAAAAAACGCTTTGAGCATAGTTACACAAGCACCCGCAACAGTGGCGTGTCCAGCACCATAAGCCGGGTGCATCGGCGAACCTTCCTCGAACGCCATAGGCAGAAGAGCGGTAGATTGACCAACTGCAGTGCTATTAAAACCGCGAATCGCCTTAATGGTCGGCTCAATACCGTTGCACATCCTTTCCAAGCAATCGCAGATGCTTGGGTAGCACTGGGTCAGCACCTCGGCTTTTTCCATCCGCGCAGCTAGGGCCTCTGGGCGACAGCGGATGTGGTTGTTGAACTTCTGAAAGCGCACAGCTTTCAAAGCGCGGGTGGCAACTTCGGTTACAAGGGTCAGAACATGCGGGCCGCCATACAAAGCAAAACCACCGGCATTCCGTTGCGATACAGCAGAAAAATGATAGTGCGGGGAATGCCCTCCCAGCTTGCCAAAACTTGGATCTAACGGTGCCCCCATTTCCAGCAAAATCAAACATGCATTTAGATAGGGTTGATAAAGCTGGTCAACGTGTACATAAGTGGCCAAATCACGCAGAGTGTAGATAAACCGTTTATCACCCGTTAATTTTTGACCGACTGAAGGATAATGGATTTTGTCATACCCGTTTTGAACACGCAGCCATTCGCTCCAAGTCTGCATAAAATCCAACTTCGGCTCGGCCACATGAACCCGCTGATCAAGACACATAGCACCGTAGTTGATCATCCCCGCTTCGGGGCCATAAGTACCAGCGCGGTCAT
>JAHQVY010000197.1 GCA_019634095.1 Cellvibrionaceae bacterium | reverse complement strand
ATAGACTAAAATGCAAGTCAAGTACCGTCCCAGTTAAGCGTATAAAATTATGAAATCACTCTTTTTTATTGTCACAATCGCCAGTATCTTGCTGAGTAGTGCCTGTAGCGAAAATAGCCAAACTCCGGTGGAGCTTGGCAACAGAGAAGGCATCTATCATGTAGGTAACTTGGATGAGCCATCCGATATCGATCCTCACATCACCACTGGTCTGCCGGAATACCTTATACAAATGGCGCTGTTTGAAGGTTTGGTAAGTAAACACCCTGAGACGCTGGCCACCGTGCCTGGGGTGGCCGAACGCTGGGATATCTCCCAAGACCAGAAAACCTATACTTTCCACTTGCGCAAAGATGCGAAGTGGTCAGATGGCAAAGCGATCACGGCGGAGGATTTTCTGTGGTCGTGGCGGCGCGCGCTGCTGCCGGCACTGGGTAATCAATATGCCTACTCTTTTTACATTATCAAAAATGCGGAAGCATTTTATAAAGGCGACATCGACGACTTTGCCAAAGTGGGGGTCGAGGCCCTGGACCCCCACACCTTAAAGGTTGAATTGGCGAATCCTGCAAGCTATTTTCTCCAATTGCTCGACCACCACAGTATGTATCCAGTACCGCGACATGTCGTGGAAAAATGGGGTAAAGCCGATGAGCGCGGCACCCGCTGGACACGCCCAGAAAATTTTGTCGGCAACGGCGCTTTCACGCTCTACGAGTGGATGCCCAACCAAGTACTTAAAGTAAAGCGCAACCCTCACTACTGGGATGCTGCCACAGTGAAACTGAATGAAGTTAACTTTTACCCCGTTCAACAAACGGCTACTGAAGAGCGCATGTTTCGCTCCGGTCAATTACACCGTACCGAGAATGTTCCTTTAGATAAGGTGGCGGGTTATCTCGAAAAAAATGACCCGAATTTTAATATTGACCCTTATTACGGCTCCTATTTTTACCGTCTAAATACCACCTACGGACCCTTAAAAGACAAGCGGGTGCGGCAGGCCTTGGCCTACTCCATTGACAGAAAGCAAATTACCGAATTTGTGTCAAAGTCGGGCGAAACGCCGAGTTTTGCATTGACACCGCCGCAACGAAATGGCTATCAACCCCGCGCTCGCCAGCTGTTTGATATTGAAAAAGCCAAGGCGCTGCTGGCGGAAGCGGGCTACCCCAACGGTGAGGGCTTAGAACCTTTAGAGCTACTGTACAACACTCACGAGGCCCATAAAAAAATTGCGGTGGCCATTCAGCAAATGTGGAAACAGAATTTGGGTATTGACGTTAAATTGTTAAATCAAGATTGGAAAGTCTTTTTAGATAGTCAGCGCAATCTCAATTATCAGGTTTGCCGGGGCTCCTGGATCGGCGATTACCTCGACCCCTCAACCTTTCTCGACTTGTTTACCTCCTATAGTGGTAACAATAATACGGGTTGGGAAAATACCGAGTACGATGCCCTGGTAAGACGGGCGACAAGTGCCAAAACCGAGGCCGAGCGCTTTGAATTATTCAACCAGGCGGAAGCTGTCTTGCTTGAAGAGGCGCCCTTTATTGCTATTTACACTTACACCAAAAAGTATCTTTTGTCGCCGAGTGTTAAAGGTATTACACCTAATATTATGGACTACCACCCCTACAAATATATTTCCCTTGAGTCGCAACCAGAGCAGTAGCTTCTATGCTTAAGCTTATTTTATCACGCGCGGCACAGGCGATCCCGGTTTTACTGCTGGTGATTTTAATCACCTTCAGTATGGTTCGCCTTGCTCCGGGCGGTCCCTTCGATGCCGAAAAAGCGGTTTCCCCAGAGGTGCTAGAGAATCTCAAAGCCCGCTATGATCTGGATAAACCGTTTTATCTTCAGTTTGCAAATTATATCGCTAACGCCGCTCAGGGAGACTTGGGCCCCTCGTTTAAATTCCCCAACCGCAGCGTGAATGAAATGATTGCCAGCGGTTTTCCCGTTACCCTGGAATTGGCGGCCTATGCCTTATTGGTGGCTATTTCTGTCGGTTTGCTTGCCGGCATAACGGCCTCACTGCGCGCCAATACATGGCAAGATTACCTTCCCATGTCTGCGGCAATGTTGGGTATTTGTCTGCCTTCGTTTGTGCTGGGGCCGCTGTTAGTTTTGCTGTTTGGCATTTGGTTGGAGTGGTTGCCGGTGGCCGGTTGGGGCGTTATTCCCGGCGATAAAATTTTGCCGGCAATCACCTTGGGTTTAACCTACGCCGCGTATGTGGCGCGTATTGTTCGGGGTAGTTTAATTGAAACCTTGGCGCAAGATTACATTCGCACTGCGAAAGCTAAGGGCTTGAAACCGGCGCGAATTGTACTGCGCCACGCCTTGCCTGCTGCGCTCACTCCTGTGGTGTCTTTTCTCGGACCGGCCATTGCCGGGCTTATCGCCGGTTCATTTGTGGTAGAAACGATTTTTCAGATCCCCGGGTTGGGGCGATTTTATATTCAAGCGGCTTTTAACCGCGATTACACCATGATTTTGGGAACCACTATTTTCTTTTCGGTACTTATAATTTTCTTTAACTTGCTGGCCGATATTGTATTGGCTTGGTTAAACCCCAAATTGCGTTTTTCTGGGGCGGAGTCATGACCTTGGTTTCTCCCTTGGGTGACAGCGTTAACCACCAGACAAAAAAGCCGCAAGGCCATTCGCTGTGGCACGATGCGCGCTTGCGACTGCAGCGAAATAAATTGGCCATGTTTGGTTTGTTGTTTCTTATTTGTTTGGTTGTTATTGCCTTGTTAACCCCCTGGATTGCCCCTTACAACTACGACAGTCAAAACTTGGCCCTGGGGGCATCGCCGCCTTCCAGCAAACATTGGTTTGGCACCGATACCCTGGGTAGAGATCAACTGACTCGGGTTCTTTTCGGCAGTCGCATATCGCTTATGGTGGGATTTATCGCCACCTCCGTGGCACTTATTATCGGTGTGTTGTGGGGTACCATTGCCGGTTTTAGCGGCGGTAAAGTGGATGCGATCATGATGCGCATTGTCGATATTTTGTATGCACTGCCCTTTGCTATTTTTATTATCCTGTTAACCGTTATTTTTGGGCGCAGCCTGTTATTACTGTTTCTTGCTATCGGCGCTGTGGAATGGATGACCATGGCGAGAATTATGCGTGGACAGACACTTGCGATTAAACGTCAGGAGTACGTGGAAGCTGCGCTGACTATGGGCCTTAGCCGCTGGCAAATTATTCGGCGCTATCTTATTCCGAATGCCCTGGGCCCAATTATTGTTTACACCACGCTCACGATACCCAGCGTTATTCTTCTCGAATCGTTTTTAAGTTTTCTCGGCCTGGGTATTCAGCCACCACAGAGCTCTTGGGGCTCGCTGATTAGCGCTGGGGGAGAAACGATGGAAGAGTACCCTTGGTTATTGATTTTCCCTGGAATTACCCTGGCTCTTACGCTGTTCTCGCTCAATTTCTTGGGCGATGGCCTGCGTGATGCGCTCGATCCACAATCGGCGAAAGATTAGCGATGCTCAATGTCATCAACTTAAGTATTTCATTTTATACGCGAAATGGCGTTACTCAAGCGGTTAAAGATCTGTCTTTTAGTGTAAAAAAAGGTGAAACCCTGGCAATTGTTGGCGAGTCGGGCTCCGGTAAGTCGGTTAGCTGCCAAACCATTGTGGGCTTGGTGCCCAGCCCACCGGCAAAAGTGGAATCGGGTGCCGTTGAATGGCAAAATAGCGATTTGCTGCAGCAAAATGAAGCGCAACTGCGCAGAATACGCGGCAAAAAAATTAGCATGATTTTTCAAGACCCAATGACGTCGCTCAATCCGAACATGCGTATCGGTACCCAAATTGTAGAAGCCTTACTAGAGCACAGCGACGCCGGCCCTGCGCAAGCCAAGCAGCGGGCTATCGAGGCGTTAAAGGAAGTGGGCATTGAAAATGCGGAGCAGCGTTTCAAGGCCTTCCCCCATCAGTTTTCCGGTGGCATGCGACAGCGGGTAATGATTGCCATGGCGCTGGTAACGCAGCCGGATATTGTGATTGCCGATGAGCCGACCACGGCTCTGGACGTGACCATCCAAGCGCAAATATTAGAGTTGCTCGCCGGCTTGCAAAAAAAACACCAACTGGCAATTATTTTCATTTCGCACGATTTAGCGGTAGTGAGGAATATTGCCGATCATGTGATTGTGATGAAATCCGGTACAGTGGTTGAGAGCGGCTCGCCGCAGCAGTTGTTTGAGCAGCCCAAACATCCCTACACAAAAAAATTAATTGACGCAATTCCCAGCGGTGCCAAGCCGCAAAGCCGCGACAGTCACGCTGAAAACTTGATTGAAATAAAGAATTTAAGCACGCACTTTCACACTCGGCATGGCGCTTTTTGGAAGCCGGTAAAAAGCGTAACCGTCGCGGCCGACAATATTAATATCAGCTTAAAAAAAGGCGAAATTTTGGGTTTGGTGGGCGAGTCTGGTTCGGGGAAATCCACTTTGGGGCGCAGTATTGTGCGTTTGGTAAAACCCAGTAAAGGCGAAATACGGTTTGCGGGCAAGAACTTGCTGCAACTGTCGCCGCGGCAAATGCAAGCTATTCGGCCCCATATTCAAATGGTGTTTCAAGACCCCTACGCTTCTTTAAATCCGCGAATGACGGTATACGACGCTCTTGCCGAACCGGTTTGCCTGCACACTTCTATCGGCAAAGCCGAGCTGCCTGGTTATATTGCTAAACTGCTAGACGATGTCGGCATGCCGGAGGCGGCGCAAAATAAATACCCCCATGAATTCTCTGGGGGTCAGCGCCAGCGCATTGCGATTGCGCGCGCGCTGGCCTGCTCCCCCCAGGTGATTATTGCCGATGAACCGGTGTCGGCGCTGGACGTAACCATCCAAGAGCAAATTCTCGCGTTGCTGCTTAAGCTGAATGCGCAACGCGGTATTTCCATTTTATTTATATCCCACGATTTGTCGGTGGTTCGCTATCTTTGCGATCGCGTGGCGGTGATGGAGAAAGGTAGAATTGTCGAAATAAACGCGTGTGAGCAAGTGTTTCGCCAGCCGGCCCACGCTTATACAAAGTCCCTATTGGCTGCCATTCCCTAAATCGCTAAGAGCCGCAAAGCTAAGCTTGTAACTCCCTATAATCCTAAATAAATCAGTTGGATCGTAGCGAGGGCGTTCAAGGGGCTGAAATGAGAGTGAATTTTTTAACTTTTGCGGCAAATTCGCAGTCACTCTAAATTCGTAGTCACTCTAAATTCGTAGTCACTCTAGGGGTGCAGCCGCAAAATTGAAAAAACACTTTAATTTCAGTTCATTGGGCGTCCGCAGTAGATCCAACTGATTAATTTAGGATAATCACTATCTTTGCCTATGTGTGCAGTGTTGCTGTTTCTGGGTATGCGCAGGTGCTTGTTTGACGGCGGCTTAGACTATCGCTAGCGTTAATAGCGTTTTGCCAAGCCTGCTCCTGTCTGCCCGATTTCATCACAATTCGCTGCAATTTATCATAAGGTCTGCATTTCAAAGCCAGGTCTGCTTGTTTAAATAGCTCCATACACTGATGGAGGACAAGCGCGATGTTGTTTTTAATTTATTCAAAAAGAGCCAATCTAGGCATACTCGATAGTAAAGCTAAGCGCCTGCGGCGCGCCAAGTTTAACGAGGGTATCGGCTGGACGGTGCTGTCTATTATGGCTTTGGCGGCGTGTATGTTTATCAGCAGCCAGGTGCGTGCCGATGAATTGCAAAGCGTTGGCGCCGGGGAAATATTTTTTGCCGAGGGCAAGAGCGCAGTGCACCTGGCAACAGAGGTGCAGGCATCAATCACCGGCTTGGTGGCCCAGGTAAACTATAAACAGCGCTTTCGCAATAGTTCCCCCAATTGGCAAGAGGCGACCTATATTTTTCCGCTGCCCGAAAATGCCGCGGTGAATGGTATGCAACTGCGGGTGGGCGAACGTGTTATTGCCGGGCAGATTAAAGAAAAGCAGCAGGCGCAGCAGATTTATCGCCAGGCAATGCAGCAAGGTAAAAAAGCGGCGTTGCTGGGCCAGCAGCGCAGCAATGTATTTCGCCAAAGAATTGCTAATGTCGCACCCGATGAAGAGGTTGTGGTAGAAATAAGTTACCTGCAAACATTGGATTACAGCCAGGGTCGCTTTGAATGGCGTCTGCCTACCACTCTAACGCCGCGTTACGTACCCGGCGTGGGCCAAGCCGGACCTGCGCAGAATTATAATAGCAATGCCCTAGAGAGCGAATTTGAGCTCGATAGCTTTGGCTGGGCTCCGCTTAATCCCCCAGTAATGGATGCGAATAAAACAGCAACCTCTATAGCGCCGCGGGCGCTTGCGGACAACCCATTATCGCTGAGCGTGCAATTAAACGCGGGTTTACCCCTTGCGGAAATCGATGCTTTGTACCATAAAATTGCGGTGACCAAGCAGGGCGACCGCCACCAAGTGAGTTTCCTTAACCAAAGCGAGCCTATGGATCGAGATGTGGTGCTGCAATGGCGGCCTGTGGCCAGCTCGGCACCGTCAGCGGCGGTGTTTAATCAGCGCATAGACCTCGGCCAGAGTACAGAGGTAGATGGCGACTACGCACTGTTAATGGTATTGCCGCCGGCGAGTAAAAGCGCGGAGCACACTTTGCCGCGAGATATGATATTTGTAATTGATACTTCCGGTTCGATGCAGGGCGAATCCATTCGACAAGCGCGGCAGAGTTTGGCCCTGGCCTTAGCTCGGTTAAAACCCAACGACCGCTTTAATATTATCGAATTCAATTCGGACTATTCACAGTTATTTTCCGGCTTGCACTACGCCGATTCGGAAAATGTTGCGCGAGCCCAGCGCTGGGTAAGGGCATTGCAGGCACAAGGGGGTACCGAAATCTACCCCGCTTTACATGCGGCACTGGGCAGTGTGCAGCAAGATGATGATGATCGCAGAGTGCGGCAAGTGCTGTTCATTACCGACGGCGCTATCGCTAATGAGCACGACCTGTTGCGACTGATTAATGAAAAACTCGGCAATGCACGTTTGTTTACGGTGGGTATTGGCTCAGCCCCCAACAGCTATTTTATGAAGAAAGCGGCGCAGTTTGGAAAGGGTAGCTTTACCTTTATCGGCGATAGCAGCGAAACACAATCGCATATGAACGCGTTATTTAACAAGATAGAAACTATTGCCGCCACCAATATTTCTATTCAGTGGCCGCAGTCCGTTGAGTTTTTCCCTAAAAAAATTCCCGATCTCTACGCTGGTGAGCCACTTTTGTTGCTGGCTAAATCCGCAGCCATGCAGGGAGAAGTCATTATTGAAGGCGATACCGCGGGTCAGTATTGGCGTGAAGCCTTGCAGCTCGATGCCGCCTCCAAGGCAAATGCCGGTGTGGCAACACTTTGGGCACGGCAAAAAATTGAGAGCCTTGAGGACGAGAAAATTGAAGGACGCGATTCAAAGTTGGTGCGTGCCGAGGTTTTGCCGCTGGCGCTAGCGCACAAACTGGTAACGGCCTATACCAATTTTGTCGCGGTGGAGACGACACCATCGCGCTTGCAATCGGACCCACTTAAATCCTCCGGCGTCGGTAATTTAGTTGCGCAGGGTCAACACCTGTCGCAACTGGCCTACCCGCAAACTGCGAGCCCGATGATCTTGCACTTGTTACTTTCCGGTATTTTCGCCCTGCTGCTGTTTGTAGCCCGGTGGTGTTATACCCAAAACACTTGAGATTTAGGCCTTATGAGCACGCCCCTAAGTGCCCTTGGCGGTGTTGCTCCGCCTTAAATAGAATGGCTATTGTGCGTTGTCGCGCCTTGCCAAGAACAAAAATTGACCCACTCCTAACGCCTAAATCTCAAGTGTTTTGGGTATATCTTCCCAATTAACCGCGATGTCGGCATGGGCAAGGTGGGCTGCGCGCCTTATTTTACGAAAACCAAGTTGCTTGGGGAATATCATGGCAAACCGAATAATTTGTAAAAAACTTGATACACCCAGTGCTTGGCTGGATCGGAATCGTGGCAGAACCGGCCTGTGGCCGAACTGGCACAGCCGCCTACTCGCACTGCCAAGTAGGTTAAAAAACACGGTGTTGAGTTTGATATTACTTCTCAGCCTGGGTTTTTTTATGAGTGGTGCGAGTGTTTATATAAAAGCACAGTTGGCGCAATGGTTAATTGCCGATGCATGGCAGCATACCATCAAAACGCAACATATACGCAAACCCTGGTCGTGGGCGGACACTTGGCCTGTGGCACGTTTACGGAGCAAACATTTAACCCGCGATCTGTATATTCTGGCGGGTGCTCATGGCAGTAGCTTGGCATTTGGTCCCGGGCACCTGGGAGCTACCGCTTTGCCTGGAGAAGGCGCGAGTGTTGTCGGCGGTCATCGCGATACCCACTTCGGGTTCTTGAAAAACATCGATGTGGGGGATACCTTTGAGCTGCAGAATAAACGAGGCCAGTGGTTAAAATTTATTGTGCGGCATACCCGCATCGACGATGTGCGCGAAGGGTATTTGGGT